>JAEEGY010000004.1 GCA_016280565.1 Fretibacterium sp. | reverse complement strand
TTACGACAACCCCAACCTGAAGGATGTACTTTAACGAGCAAGCAAGACGCGGGGCCTCATGAATGGCAAGGCCAAGGCCGTGTCCCAGTCCATGGACAAAGTCCTTTCCATACCCGGCGTCAATAATGACCTTTCGCGCCACAGCATCCACGTCCTTCCCCGCGATGCCGGGCCGCAAGACCGCCGCCGCCGCCCGGTGCGCTCTCAGCAGGATATCGTTCAGCTCGCGGGCCTTGTCCTGGGCGTGGCCCACGGCGAAGTTGCGGGTGATGTCGCTCATGTAGCCGTCCACCATCGCGCCATAGTCCACGGTCACGGTGTCGCCCTCCTCAAAGGCTTTATCCGTTGCCCGGGCGTGGCACATCGCGCCATTTTGTCCCGAAGCAACGATAAAATCATCCTGGGCCCAGCCTTTCTCGGCCCCCCGGCGTTTGATTTCCGCCAGGAGCGCACTGCAAAACTCGGCCTCCGTCATGCCGGGATGGACCCGCTCCAGCATCGCCCCATAGGCCTCGCGGCCGATACGTGCGGCCTTTTTGATGGACTCCACCTCACAGGCATCCTTGGAACGGCGCAATGAGGGGATGAAGTCCGTGGCGTCCATCCATTGGGTCTTCACCGGCGCAAACGTGACCTCAAACATCCTGTGCGACACCTTGTCGGACTCAAAGCCCACAGCCCCCCACCCTGCGTCCGAGACGGCCTTGGCGATGAAGGCGGCCAGAGGCACATCGGACTGCACGATGAGCTTGAAGGGGGACTGCGCCGCCGCCTGGGTGCGGTAGCGCCCGTCCGTCACCAGTGTGGCTTCCTTCCTGTCGATGATGAGGGCCGCGCTGCTGCCCCGGAAACCTGAGATATAGTGGCAGCTCTCCGAATTGGCCCGCTCCAGGACCAGCAGGACGAAAGCGTCCATTCCCTTGCCGGACATCAGCTCCCTGAGCCGGGCAAGACGTTTTTTCTCCATTTCAAAAGCCATTGTCCTCTTCTCCTTATTTTAAGAATCACATAAGTGTGTTTCATTTTAACGTGTTATGGCTGTCAGGTAAAAAACTTTTGAGCCCCTGAAGAGAAAGGGGCTCAATTTTTCGGACCGCTTTTGGCTGGTAGAGATGGGAGAGGCATAAACGCCTGCCTCCTCATCGGGCAAGCATATAGACTATATCTCCACCCGCGTAGGTCTTACCGTCATTCTCCAACAATCCGTCCGTCTTAGCACGGCCAGAGAGGCTCGCCTTGATTTCACTTGAGCCATCCCCAATTGTGTAGGTGACATACCATCTGCTGTCAGACACAGCGAAGCCATACCGCCCGCCCTCATATTTGCCCGGGTTGTCCACATATCGTGCCAAGGCCACGGCGGGAGAAAGGTTCTCAAACTTTGGAGCCTGCCCCTTGTCAAAGTGATCCATGCTGTCGAGGTACATCAGGAAGACGGCCTGCTTCATGACGCGGAGGTCGTTGACGATGCTCAGAGCCCGCGCGGAGGAGGTCGCCGAGCTGCCGGACAGAAGCATCCCCGACATCAGGATGCCAATCACCGCAATGACGATCAGGAGCTCAACCAGGGTAAAGCCCGAACGGGCAAGACACTTTTTCATCCCAGCTGTGACAGGGCCGAGGTGATGGGCCCAAGGACTGACAGAGCGACCACTGCCACAACACCTCCCACAAAAAGAATGAGGATGGGTTCCAGGAACGCTGTCGTGGTCTTGAGTTCCTCGTCCAGCTCCTGATCATACCACGAGGCTACGCGGTCAAGCATATTGTCCAGACGCCCCGTCTCTTCTCCAATGCGCATCATCTGGGCCGCCAAAGTGGGGAATATCCCCACCTCTTTGGCGGCGTCACCAAGGGATTCTCCTCGTTGGGTCCTCTCCTGGAGGTGGGCAAACCCTTCACCGATCACAGTGTTGCCCGCTGCCCCTCTCGCCAGCTCCAACCCCAGCGGCAGGGGCACCCCCGCCCCGGACAGGACAGCTAAAGTCCGCGTAGCCCGTGCCATAGAGGCCTTGAAAAACAGTTTGTGGAAGAAGGGCAGCTTCAGTTTCAGCCAGTCCAGGAAGTGGCTCCGGCGCGTCAGCAGCCACGTCAAAAGCCCAAAGACGCCCAGCACCGCCGGCAGAAGGATCTTCCATTGCGCAGAGCAGTACTCCCCTGCCGAAAACAGATACCGTGTCAGCCCCGGAAGCTCAATATTCATAGCGCCAAAGACCTGACGGAACTGAGGGAGCAGGGCGACGACAAAAACAGTCAGGATAACCAGAGCGAAGACGACGACAAACACCGGGTAAAACAAGGCAGAAAGGACCTTGCGCCTCAACTCTGCCCGCTTCTCAAGGAGGGTGGCCGCGCCCTCCAGGGCATTGCCAATCCGACCGCTCTCCTCCCCGGCCTGGACCATAGAGGTTATCATGGGGGCAAAGATGGGATTGTTTTTCATGGCCTGACTCAGAGGAAAGCCACGTCCCAGGACGTACTGGATACCGCGCAAAACATCTTTAAAGGCCGGATTATGCTCCTGCTCGGCCAGGAGGTCGATGGAAGAGGAAAGCCCCAGGCCTGCCTGGACCATCGTTGCCATCTGCCGGAAGAAAACCCTGATCGTCTTGGCCGGGACCGAACCGGAACGCAGAGGCCGCTCCGGCGGCGGGGGCGGAGTTTCCTCTGCAAAGGAGGCTGGTGCGCCGGGCTGGGAGAGCCCGCCCCCCAGAAGGAGCATCGCATCAGGAGAGATATCTCCTTCGTCCGTTACCTTCAGGGAGAGGACCGTCACACCGTTTCGCCGAAGGGTCTCCAGGGCACGGCCCTCGTCCGGTGCCTCCACATACCCTTCGGTGAGGCCCCTCTCTGTCCCCCGTGCCCGATACTTGAACTTCATCTGAACAACGCGCCTCCCTCCCGCTGACAGCATCACGCGCTCAGTCCCAGGACGCCGCTACACATTAATTACCACAAATCAACAGCGCCGTTCTTTTTGCCTTTTACCCAGTAGGCTTTATTCTCGTCGACCCGGACGTAGACCACATCGACCTTGCCGACCTTGGCAAGGACCTCCTCAGGCGTTATCTCGCCCCCCAGCGGGGACTGGATGATAAGCCCCTTCTTTGCTGAAGATTCCTTCCTTTTTTTTGCCGGAGATTCCTTCCCCTTCTTCTTCCCAACGGTTTTCTTAACCAGAGACCTTTTAGGCGCGGACTTGACCTTTGCGTCCACCTCTACGCCAAATACTTCCTTGATTTTGGCAATGACATCTTCGCTGAGAGCCTTTTTGCCTGTTTCAACAGCGGTGATAAGACGGGCTTTAATGCCGACAGCCTGTGCGAAGGCGACTTGTGTAAGTTTCTTGGATTTACGCAGTTCCTTGATATCCATAAAACGTCATTTCCTTTCTATTATTGCGCTATCTATCTGGTATAGGCTTTTAATCGCCCGTCCAGCTCTTAAACCGTTTCAGATTACCACGGAAAAAGTCTGTCTGTCAAGGATTTAAGGAGCAAAAAGGGGCGAGTGGGAAATGTTTTTCCCTTCTCGCCCCTTATTATTCAGATAACCTCTGCAGTCTGCGGTGTAATGCCTTGAACCGCCAAGCCCTACCGCTCGCTGAACTCCGCGTCCACCGTCTCGCCGTCGGAAGAGGAAGAGCCGCCCGCACTGCTGGACGAAGCCCCCGCATCCCCGGCAGGACCGCCCGTCGCGCCAGCGCCTGTCGCCTGATAAAGCCGTGTCGAGAACTCCTGAAGCGTCTTGTCCAGGTCCTCCTTCGCACGCTTCATGGCTGCGCCGTCGTTCTTCTCCATGGCGCTCTTCAGAGTGTCGAGCTTGGAGTTGACCTTGCCTTTCTCCTCAGCGCTCATCTTGTCGCCCAGGTCATTCATCAGCTTCTCCGCCGCAAAGACCGCCGCGTCAGCCTCATTGCGCACCTCTGCGGCATTACGCTTCTTCTCGTCCTCGTCAGCGTGGGCCTCGGCGTCGTTCTTCATGCGCTCGATCTCGTCCTTGGAGAGGTTGGAGGACTGGATCGTGATCTTTTGCGTCTTGCCCGTGCCCTTGTCCTTGGCGGAGACATTGAGGATGCCGTTGACGTCAATGTTGAACGTCACCTCGATCTGAGGGATGCCTCGGGGTGCGGGCGGAATGCCATCCAGCACAAAGTCGCCCAACTTCACGTTATCCGCCGCCATGGAGCGCTCGCCCTGGAGGACCTTGATCTCCACCTGGGGCTGGTTGTTGGCCGCCGTTGTAAACACCTGGCTCTTTGACACGGGGATGGCCGTGTTGCGCTCAATGACCTTCGTGAACACGCCGCCCAGCGTCTCAAGTCCGAGGGACAGGGGTGTAACGTCCACCAGCACGATGTCCTTGTGGTCGCCCTTCAGGATAGCACCCTGGATGGCCGCGCCGGCCGCCACACACTCGTCCGGATTGATGCCCTTCGTGGGCTCCTTACCCAGCAGGCTGACGATCTTCTTCTGAACCATCGGCATACGGGTGGAACCGCCGACAAGCAGGATCTTGTCGACCTCCGAGGCGCTGAGGCCGGAGTCGGACAGGGCGCGCTGCGTGGGCGTCACCGTGCGGTCCAGCAGGTCCGCCGTCATCTCCTCGAACTTTGCCCGGGTCAGCTTCATCTCCAGGTGCTTGGGGCCCGTCTGGTTGGCTGTGATGAAGGGCAGGGAGATGGTCGTCTCCGTCATGTTGGAGAGCTCGATCTTCGCCTTCTCCGCCGCCTCGCGCAGACGCTGCATGGCCATGGTGTCGTTCTTGAGGTCGATGCCCTCAGCCTTCTTGAACTCCGCCGCCATCCACTCGACGATGCGGTTGTCCCAGTCATCGCCGCCCAGGCGGTTGTCCCCCGCCGTGGCCAGCACCTCGAACACTCCCTCTCCCACATCCAGGATGGAGACATCGAACGTGCCACCGCCCAGGTCGAACACCAGGATCTTGTGCTCCTCCTTACGGTTCTCGCCATAGGCCAGACAGGCCGCCGTGGGTTCGTTGATGATACGGAGCACCTCAAGGCCCGCGATGGTCCCCGCGTCCTTCGTGGCCTGGCGTTGGGCGTCCGTGAAGTACGCCGGCACCGTGATGACCGCCTGGGTCACGGGCTCGCCAAGGTAATCCTCCGCGTCGCGCTTCATCTTCTGAAGGATCATCGCGGAGATCTCCTGCGGCGTATAGCTCTTGCCGTCGATGTTGACGCGGTAGTCCGTGCCCATCTCACGTTTGATGGACATGATGGTGTGGTCCGCGTTGACGATGGCCTGACGCTTAGCCAGCTGTCCAACCAGACGCTCGCCTTCCTTGGTGAAAGCCACGACGGACGGCGTGGTCCGCGCTCCTTCATTGTTGGGGATGATAGTGGTCTGATCCCCCTCCTGCACTGCGATACAACTGTTGGTCGTTCCCAGGTCGATACCTACAACTTTTGCCATGATAAATTCCCCCTATATCTAAAAACTTTTGGTTGATTGTTGCCTTATTTGAGTTAAACTACTCCGCCTTGCCGACCGTGACGCGCGCGGCCCGTAGCACCCGGCCCTCCTTTGTTCGGTAACCGCGGAGCTGTTCTGCCACCACCGCACCATCCTGCTCTGGGTCCTCCACCGGGGCCGTGCCGGACGCCTCGTGGAGGTTGGGATCAAACTTCTGCCCCTCCGTGGGGATGACGCTCACGCCCAGTTCCTCCAGAGCGGACAAAAACTGCCTCTGCACCATGCGCACTCCCACAAGGACATCCCTCGCGCTGCCGTCCTCCGGCACCATCAAGGCCCGGTCCAGGTTGTCCAGTACGGGGAGAAGGGCCGTGATCACATCCTCCTCCGTCCGGCGGCGGGCTTCCTGCTTCTCGCGGATCACGCGCTGGCGGTAGTTGTAGAAGTCCGCTCGCGCCGCCGCAAGCTCCCCTTCCAGGGCGGCAATTCTTTCGTCTACATTTTCCGCCTTTGGGTCCGGCTCTTTATCAGACGGTGCGGCTTCCGGCCCGCTGTCTTCTTCAATAAGGACCCCCTTGTCCTCACGGGTTTCCGGAGTTCCTTCGCCCCCCTCTTCTTCAATGGCGGGCTCGAAATATTCATTCTCCATTTCGTTGTCCATCTATACTCAATCCTCCTTTGGCCTCGCCTCTATGGACTATGGCATCCTGTCCGTCGCGTCCTCATCCAGGGCGTCCACCACGGACTCCAGGACGCCGATGGAACGCTCGTAGTCCATCCGCAGCGGGCCGATGAGCCCAAGGACCGCCTTCTGCTGGCGCGCTCTTGCGGGGATGAGGATCATCGCGCTCTCCTCCATGCCCTCCGTCTCGTTCTCGTCCCCCAGGGAGACCTTGAGGTCAGCGGCCTGGCGGCACTTCTCCACCATCCGCGCCAGGGGTTTCTCCTGTTCCAGCAACGACAGCACGGCCTGGAGCCGCGAGAGGGCCTGGAAGTGCGGAAGGCTTAGGATGTGCCTCGCTCCGCTGCTGAAGAAACGGTAGTTCTGTTCCGTTAAAAAGCGGTCCACTTCCTCGATGGCCGCGCGGCAGGCCGTCTCGGCCTCCTCAAGCCCGCCCAGCACATATTGGTAAAGCACATCGTGGACCTCGCTCCAGGGATGCCCCAGCGCCACGGTGTTGATGCGGCGGCTGAGCTCCTCTAAAAGGCCCGGCTCCACCTCGCAGGGCAGATTGAACTGTGAGTGATGGACAAGCCCGCCCCGAAGGACGATAAGGGCCAGGACGTTCGTTCCGCCCAAGGGCATCAGGTCGATGTGTTGGATCTCAATGTCATCCAGCCCGGAGACCGCCGCCACCGCTACGCAGTTCGTGAGTCGCGAGAGAAGGTGCGTCACATAGCCCAGCAAGTCCTCAATGCCGCTGCGCCGCCCTATCAGTTCCTTGCGCCAGGCCTCGGCCCCGTGGGTTCGGCTCCGCGCCCGGGCCGTCACCGAGTCCACATAGACCCGGTAGGCCTTGGCAGTTGGGAGGCGGCCTGAAGACGTGTGAGGCTGATAGAAGTAGCCCAGTTCCTCCAAGTCCGCCATCTCGTTGCGGATCGTGGCAGGGCTCAGGCCCCGGATGTACTTCTTCGTGATGGTACGCGACCCGGCGGGTTCTCCTGTCTTGATGTACTCGTACACCACCGCCAGGATAATGCTGAGCTGTCTCTCCGTCATGACCTCACCTCCTCCTATCGATTAGCACTCTTAAATATCGAGTGCCAACAACTCTTTAAAACGGTGTTAAGATTAGCAAGCTCAGGCAAAAATGTCAAGGAAAGAGAGGACGGGGAAATTACGGATTTTAGTTCCTTCGGTTTATAATGAAGTGCGGAACATTCATAGAGAAGGGAGTACGTCATGGAACCGAAACTGAGAGCTGCCTTGCTGATGAACGCTGCGCACGCATCGTTGGAGACGTTTACAAAACTCTGTGAGAGTTACGGCCCGGACGCACTGGACAGCGGCGGTGAGAAGCTGTGGCAGGAGCTGGGGCTTCGTCCTTCCACGCAGGCAAAGCTGGTTGAACTGCTGCGCCAGCGGGACTGGGCGGAACGGGAGCTTGAACGGACGGAGAAGTTTGGGGCACGCTTTCTGACCATGGATGATGCAGACTATCCTCCGCGGCTGAAGGACCTTGCGCATCCCCCCATCGGTCTTTATGTGAAGGGTCCTGCGAACCTCTCCGCCCAGTCGGTAGCGGTGGTGGGGACACGGCGGTGCAGCTCCTATGGAAAATCTGTGGCGGAGGGTTTGGGACGCGCATTGGCCCGTGCGGGCTTCCCCGTCATCAGCGGTGGGGCACGGGGCATCGACGCATCCGGACACCGAGGCTGCATCTCCGAGGGGGGCGTTACGGTGGCCATCTTCGGTACGGGGATCGACCGTGTCTATCCGATGGAACACCGCGACCTTTTCAATAAAATAGTGGAGCGAGGCGCCCTGGTCTCGGAATATCCCTTCGGGGTCAGCGGCGACCCCTGGCGTTTCCCCGAGCGCAACCGGATCATCGTTGGCATAGCAAACAGGACTGTCGTTGTGGAATCCCCGGACGACGGCGGCGCGATGATCACCGCGCGGCTGGCGCTGGACATCGGCCGCGAGGTCTGGTGTGTCCCAGGGCGCATCACAGAGATGGTGTGCCACGGGACCAATCATCTGATTCGGGACGGAGCCCAGCCCCTGGTCGATGTTGAGGAGTTTATTCAGTGCATATCGGGTCACTATGGCCAATTGACGCTGGACCTGGATCCCCAGGAGGGGACCTCGCCAAAGCGCGCTATCCCTGAGCTATCGACAGATGAAAAAGTGGTGCTGTCTCTGCTTCAGCGGCAGGGCAGCCGCACGATGGATGACCTTCTTGTGGAGAGCGGCCTGAGCTTCCCTGTGCTTCAGACGTGCCTGCTGACGCTCTCAGCCAATGGGCTCGCCATCTCCAGCGGACCGGGACGGTTTTCGGCCTCAGTTTGAACGGAATGACGGTACGCCAGTCGCCGGAAAAGCGGCACGTCCTGTGCCTCCGGCGACACTAGGCCGTCCCTGGCCGTCGGTCGCCGGAAAAGCGGCACGTCCTGTGCCTCCGGCGACACTAGGCCGTCCCTGGCCGTCGCCGCGCCAGGGCGAAGGTCATACCCGGATAACGCACCTTGCTCCTGAGCAGGACAGCCCCTTCCCCTGCAGCCAGCATTGCCGCGCGCTCACAGACGTTGTCCACGCCCGCAACTTCCCGCACGCGCTCCGACGCGGAGAAAGTCCCCGGCACGGCCTGTAGTTTCTCCGCGCTGAACGTGACGAAGGGAACACCATACCGCTCCGCCAGGGCGATAAGCGCGGATTCGTCCGCCTTTAGATCAATCGATGCCACCGCGCAGAGCGACAGGGGCGAGACGCCCGCTCCCTCAAGAAAAACCGCCGCTGCGGCCTCCATTTCCGTAGAAGGAACGCCGCGCTTACAGCCCACGCCCAGGGTCAGGACGCGCGGCCTCAGCCACAGTGTCGCGGGCCAGGGAGCGGGGTGAAGCTGCTCCGTGACGGCCACGCCGACAGGGGCTCCCGCCAGAACGGCTGAGGATACTTCCTTTATACTTGTTGGATTTTCGACGGCGCAGTTGTTTTTGACCGCCCACTCATCCACCGCCACAAGGCCATTTACATCTGTTGCCGTGGTTATGACGGCCTCTCCGCCAGTGAGGTCGGCGATGCGCCGGGCAAGGTCGTTGGCCCCACCGATGTGCCCGGACAGGAGCGGGATGACGAAACGTCCCCGCTCGTCCGCCACGATAACCGCAGGATCCTCTGTCTTGGACCGGATGTGCGGCGCGATGGCGCGGACAGCGATGCCGCAGGCACAGATAAACACCATCGCCCCCGCCCTGGGGAACCACCGTCCGGCCCACTCCCCCACAGGCCCCTCAAGGAGTTCCGCCCCCTCAACAAGGCAGCGCTCAGGGACAAAAGCACGTCCTCCCAGCGCTCCGGCCAGCTTCACGGCCAGCTCTGCTCCTGCACGGGTGAAGGCGGCGAGGACGACAGGGCCCTCTCTCACTTTGGGGCCTCCCGGCTTTTTCGGTACCCGTGAGAGAACCCCGAGTCATAAAGCTTCGACAGCGCGTATTCGTCTCCAAGGAAATCTCCAACCATCACAAGGGCCTGGCGCGAGATCCCAGCCTCCCTTGCCAGGGACGGCAGGTCCGCGAGCGTCCCGCGCAGCACACGTTCCTCCGGCCAGGAGGCGCGATAGACCAGCGCCGCCAGGGTCTCCGGAGGGTAGCCGCCCGCGGTAAGCTCCGCGCAGAGGCCCTCCAGCATCCCTGTCGAGAGGAAGAGGACCATCGAGGCCCGGTGCGCGGCCAGGGATCGGATGGATTCTCGTTCCGGAACAGGGGTCCGGCCCTCCATGCGGCTGATGATGACGGTCTGACTGACGCCCGGCAGGGTATACTCCGCCGGGATGGCCGCCGCCGCCGCGCAGAAGGAGCTCACCCCCGGCACGACTTCAAAGGGCACGCCCGCATCGCGAAGCCGGTCCATCTGCTCTCGTATCGCGCCGTAGAGGCTGGGGTCTCCCGTGTGGAGCCGCATTGTCAGGAGACCGCGACGGTGTCCGTCCAGCAGGCGCTCCATCACTTCGTCCAGCGTCAGGGACGCGCTGTCGTGGATCTCGCAGCCCTCCAGAGCGTAGTCCAGCAGCGCAGGGTTGACCAGCGAACCGGCATAGACGATCATTCCGGCCCTGCGAAGGAGT
>JAEEGY010000043.1 GCA_016280565.1 Fretibacterium sp. | reverse complement strand
TCTGTAATATCTCCTTCATCTTGTGCGAGATGTAGATAATGGCGCGGCCCTCGCTGCGGAGGCGGTTAATGATCTTGAAGAGGAAATCCACCTCCCGGTCGGACAGCGACGATGTAGGCTCGTCCATGATGATTATTTTCGCGTTGATACTGACGGCGCGGGCGATCTCCATCATTTGGAGAATGGCCGCAGACTGCTCCCCGGCCAGCGCCAGGGGGTCCACGTTGAGGCCCAGGTCGTCAAAAAGCTCCTTCGTCTTGTCGTACATGGCCTTGTGGTCCACGACGCCCATCGAACCGGGGAAGCGCCCCAGCCAGACGTTCTCCATGACGGAGCGGAAGCGGATGGGATGAAGCTCCTGGTGGATCATGGCGATGCCGTTATCCATGGCTTCGCGCGCGGAGTTGATCTTAACAGGTTTGCCGTCCAGCAAAACCTCGCCGCCGTCCGGGCGGTAGATTCCAAAGAGGCATTTCATCAGCGTGGACTTGCCGGCCCCGTTTTCACCCATCAGGGCGTGGACGGTCCCCGGCCGCACCTTGAGCTGAACGTTGTCCAGAGCCTTCACGCCGGGGAAAGTCTTGGTGATGTTGCGCATTTCCAAAACGTACCCGCTTTGCGGGGTTTCTACAGGTTCGCTCATCTTGTCCTCCCTTCATAATGCAAAAAGCCCCCCCCGAACGCCGGTCCGGGGGGGAAAATGTTCACGAGGTTATTTCATGAACTTCTGATAGTTCTCCTTGGTCACCTTCTGGTAGGGAACCCAGATGTACTTGCCGTCGGTGATCTCATAGCCAACGGTCTCCTTGGTGATGGGCTTGCCCTCGGCGGCGGCCACGGCGACGCGCACAGCGGCGCGGCCCTGGTTGTCGGCGTCGTTCAGCACGGTGCCCAGCAGGGAGCCGTCCTTCATGGCCTCAAGGGCGGGAGCGGTGGCATCAACGCCGACGACGGGGATGTACTTCGCAGCGTCGCCCGTGTTGTAGCCCTCAGCCTTCAGGGCCTCGATGGCACCAAGAGCCATGTCGTCGTTGTTGGCAAGCACGGCCTCGATGTTCTCGATGCCGGCGGCGGAGATGAAGCCCTTCATCTTGTCCGTGGCCTGGACCTTGTCCCAGTTGGCGGTGTCGCTGCCCAGCTCCACCACGTCAAAGCCGGCGGCCTTGATGGCCTTGATGGAGTACTCAGTACGAAGGGTCGCGTCCTGGTGGCCCTGCTCGCCGCGGAGCATGATGTACTGGATCTTGCCGTCCTTGTTCTTGTCCGCACCGGGGTTCGCCTTGAAGTAGTCGGCGATGATCTCGCCGGACTGCGTGCCGGACTCCTCGGCCTTGGCGCCGTCATACCACACCTTGTCGTAGGCCTTCATGACCTCTGCATCGGGCTCGCGGTTGATGAAGACGATGGGAATGCCCTCGGCCTTGGCCTTCTCCATCAGGGGAAGAGACGCCGTGCGGTCCACCGGGTTGACGATGAGCGCGTTGGCGCCCTTCGTGATGTAGGTGTCCACCTGGTCGTTCTGGAGGGGCTGACGGTTCTGGGAATCCACGATCTCCAGCGTGCCGCCCTGGGCATCCATCTCCGCCTTCATGGCGTTACGAACGCCGGTCATGAACGTGTCGTCGAACTTGTAGATGCACGACCCCACATAGACATCCGCCGCCATCGCCGCGCCCGAAAGCGCAAGAGCCAAAACCGCCGCTGCTGCAAACACTCGCTTCACAATAAAACCTCCCGTGATATGGTTTTTCCCCGCCGTCCAGTGGCTCAACAGGATGAGCCCCCAGCGACGGACTGCCTCAAAGTTAGCTGGATACATCAGACCTCTTTATTATAAACCTAAAGTTCGGAATATGTGAAGAACTTTCCTGGTTGAAAGTCCTTCCCTGCTCCATGCCGTGTTTGTTCCTGGCCTCTGTCGTGATTCAGGCCGCGGCCACCGGGCTGCCCAGCTCACTCCTAAATCCGATCGTAATGCGTCCACAGGCTGATAATCTTTACTTGCCGCGTCTCCTCAAAGACCTCATAGACCAGCCTGTGCTGAATATCGATGCGGCGCGATAAAAGCCCCTCCAATTCTCCTGACAGTTTCTCGTAACCCGGCGGCGTCTGCCAGGGATTCTCGCGTATAATGCCAATCAATACCCGTGCTTTTTTATCCAGGTGTGCCGCCTTCAGTTTTGGAATGTCCTTCAAAGCCGTATGGGAATAGACGATTGCGTACACCTTACCACTCGACCTCGTTCTCTGGCACACACTCAGATACCGGTTCCGCTTTCCCCTCCAGCAGTTTCTCCCTCATGCCTGGGATGGAAAGAAGACGCACCGTCTCCACCATGCCCCTGTAATCCTCGTCGCTGAGGACGATCACGTTGCCGTCCTCCGTGCATACGTTCAACGGCTCATTATATTTTATCGTCTGCGCCAGAAGAGCGGATATGTTCTTTTGGAAACTCGCTATGCTCGTTGTCTGCATCAAACCTCACTCCTTTTGATTTGTCGCAAGGCAGCACCCGCCCCACAAGGGGGCGGGGATTGAAGATTAATAAATCGCGAAAGCCGGGCGGACGCTCCATGCTTTACTTGATGACGCGAAGCAGCTGGATCAACTTATGCGCCTCTCCCGATGTGTCGACGTTCATCCGTTCGTCAAACGGCTGGAAATAGTTCCGCTCGTAAAAGTTCAAAAGTTTTTCCCGTTCCTCGGACTCAACAAAAGCCACAACGCCGCCGGCTGCGTATTGCAGCGATTTTATCACGTCCCACGCCAAATCCAGAAGTTCCACGCCGGAGATCCTCTCATTGGCTCCGCCTGTGTAATTCTTGCCCAGCTGCGCGATAAGATAGGCCGCAGGGGCGTAGATCTGCGTTGCCTCATCCAGACGGCTGACGCGTTCCAGCCTTTTGGCGACAGTCCGGCTTACTCTGTTCGCCGCAATCGTCAACGGTTTTACGGCAATGGAGAAATACCCCAGCAGTTCTTCAGTTTCAGAGGAAAAGACCAGGTATGTAACCGACTGGTCTTTCTTCGTGAACTCCACGGCGTTGTTCTTCAGGAACC
>JAEEGY010000042.1 GCA_016280565.1 Fretibacterium sp. | reverse complement strand
GTTATCCGTGGCGGCCGTGACGGCAAAGCCCTCCGGGACGGCAGCCACATGGTCCCCGTGGCTCATGAGGACGTTGGCGCGGGGAGGCAAGCCCTTAAGCAGGCGATTCCCCTCCCTTATGCCGACCGGCGTCACGCCATACTCCGCGCTGCCTCCCGAGGCGACCGTGCCGCCCAGATACTTTGTCATGAGCTGCATTCCATAGCAGACCCCCAGCACGGGGACGCCCGCGTCCAAAATCCCACGGTCCACAGCGATGGCGTCCGGGGCGTTGACGCTGTCCGGGCCGCCGGAGATGATGACCCCGCGGGGGGACAGCCCCTTGACCCGCTCCGCCGGGGCGTCCCAGGGCAGGACGACGCTGTGGGTCTTCAGCTCCCGCACGCGCCGGGCGATGAGCTGGGTAAACTGAGAGCCGCAGTCAATGATAACGATGTTTTCCATGACAAGATCCCCTCCATTTGGGATATATTATAACGGTATGGCTCCTATGCGCATATCCACCTTGACGATTGGCCCTCTTTATCTATATAATTTAGACAATAGAGCGATAGAGAGCCATCACGACCCTGAGGGAAGGGCGCGGGAGAGACCCCGTATATGGGGAGCCGAAGGGGCAAAGGCCGGTAAAATTGTCGTCTGCCGGCGGGAAACTCTCAGGCAAAAGAACCGCGTCTGGACAGGACTCTGAAGCCCAATAATCTACGTTATGTTATGAGGCGACAGAGGGCGAGTTCCGGAGGGTTGGCTATGCGAGAAACGATTCTCATTACCAATAATGAGGAGTTGTGTCGTTGTGTGCAGAGGGGGCGTTTTGTAGACGGCTCCTCGTTGGATGTTCTTATTGCCGTCCGTGACCTTGTTCATCGGGGCGGCGTTCTTTTGACCCATCCCCTGTGCGGCAATCTCAGGCCGTATCAACAACCTTTTCGTTCTGTTCTTATGGAGGAGCATCCGGGAGAACTTGTGGACCTGGATTCCCTGTCCCTCATCGAGGAGGCCGTCTCCGTCTACAACGCGTGCAGAGACCGGCTCCTTCTGCCGGGGGACCTCACGGAGGAGACCCGTGCGGACTACGCCTTCATCGACGGCGAGCTGATGAGGGAGAGCCTTGAGCAGTATGGGCAGCTTCGTCATGGAGGGTTCGGGGGGGCGGCGCATTCCCCTGAGCTCCAATATGAGACGGCGCTGCGTCCTGCTTCTTTAAAAACGTTATAGCGAAAGGAGGCGAAAACAATGGCGATCACCGAGATCACGAAGGAAAACATGGACACCGAGTTCAAGCAGTGCCCCACCCTTGCGGTGATGGACTTCTGGGGCCCCAAGTGCGGTCCCTGCATGGCGCTGATGCCCAAGTATCACGAGCTGGCTGACAACCCCAAGTATGCGGGCAAGGTGAAGTTCTGCTCCGTGGACACGTCCCAGAACCGCCGCGTGGCGATTGCCTTCCGGGTGATGTCCCAGCCCACGTTCCTGTTCTGGAAGGATGGAGCGGAGGTGGCGCGCCTGGGCGGCGACGACCTCACCATCGAGGCCATCACGGCGAAGGTTGACGAGCTCTGCGCATAACGCGCAGCTCAGGGTTTTTCCGCAGGGGGCCCGCCCCCTTTTAAGGGGACAGGCTCTCTCTTAGGAAGGGAGGATTTGCTTTGAAGTTAGAGCTCCACAGGCTTTTTGTAAAGGCGCTGAAGTTTGGAGACAAGACCGGCTTCGCCAACGGCACGCTGACGGTCAATAAAAAGGAGCTGCTGGACCTCATCTCCGAGGACCCGCTGCTGGGCAAGCACCTTGACGTGGACCTGGCCATCCCGGGCGACAAGACCCGCGTTATGCCGGTGAAGGACGTCATCGAGCCCCGCTGGAAGATCGAGGGCAAGGGCCAGGTGTTCCCTGGCATGTTGAGCGATGTCGAGACCGTGGGCGAGGGCAAGACCCTGGTGCTCACCGGTGCGGCCGTCCTGACAGCGGGCAAGCTGGTCCGCTTCCAGGAGGGCATCATCGATATGTCCGGCCCCGGCGCGGACTACACGCCCTACTCCAAGACCTGCAACGTGGTCCTTGTGCTGGAGCCGTCCGACCCCAACATGGACAAGCACGACTACGAGAAGGCCTGCCGCATGGCGGGGCTGAAGGCCGCCGGCTATCTGGCCAAGGCCTGCGCGGACGTCAAGGCTGAGAAGGTCGAGACCTACGAGTTCGCCAACCTTCGCGAGGCCATGAACGCCATGCCCAACCTGCCCAAGGTGGGCTACCTCTACATGCTCCAGACCCAGGGCCTGCTGCACGACACGTACCTCTACGGCGTGGACGTGAAGAAGATCCTGCCGACGCTGCTCTCCCCGCTGGAAGTCATGGACGGGGCCATCACGTCCGGCAACTGCGTCTCCGCGTGCGACAAGAACAACACCTATTCGCACCAGAACAACCCGGTCATCGCCGATATGCTGAAGCGCCACGGCAAGGACTTCAACTTCGTCACCTGCATCGTCACGAACGAGAACGTCACCCTGGCCGACAAGCGCCGCAGCTCCACCTACGCCACGAAGCTGGCCGCCATGCTGGGCCTTGACGGCGTGGTCATCACGGAGGAGGGCTTCGGCAACCCGGACGCGGACCTCATCATGAACTGCTGGAAGTGCGAGAGAGCGGGCATCAAGACCGCCCTGCTGACGGACGAGTACGCCGGTCAGGACGGCGCGAGCCAGTCCCTGGCCGACTCCTGCCCGGAGGGCGACGCCTGCGTCACGGCGGGCAACGCCAACGAGGTCATCGTCCTGCCCCCGATGGACAAGGTCATCGGCTACGCCGAGGAAGCCAACGTCATCGCGGGCGGCTGGAACGGCTCTCTGGCGGCCGACGGCAGCATCACGGTCGAGCTTCAGGCCATCACCGGCGCGACCAGCGAGCTGGGCTACACGAAGCTCGGCGCGTACACGATCTAAGTCTCGAAGGGTGGGATTAAAGTGGCATTCCGAGTTGTTCATTATATAAACCAGTTCTACGCCAATATCGGCGGCGAGGAGAAGGCGGACTACCAGCCCGAGATCCGCGACGGCGTTGTGGGACCCGGCATGGCCCTGAAGGGCGCGCTCGGCTCCGAGGCCGAGATCGTGGCCACCGTCATCTGCGGCGACTCCTATTTCGCCTCCAACATGGAGAAGGCCAGCGCCGATATCATTGAGATGATCAAGAAGTATAAGCCCGACGCCTTCATCGCCGGCCCGGCCTTCAACGCGGGACGTTACGGCACGGCGTGCGGCGCCATGTGCGAGGCCGTCTCCAAGAAGCTGGGCATCCCCGTGGTGAGCGGTATGTACCCGGAGAACCCCGGCGTGGAGATGTACAAGAAGTCCGCTTTCATCATCCAGACCAAGGACAACGCCGTCGACATGAGGAAAGCCGTCCCCGCTATGGCGAAGCTGGCCCTGAAGCTCCTCAAGGGCGAGAAGCTGGGCACGCCGGCGGAGGAAGGGTACATTGAGCGCGGCGTCCGCAAGAACAAGTTCTACGACAAGCTGGCGGCCGAGCGCTGCGTGGAGATGTTCGTCTCCAAGCTGAAGGGCGAGTCATTCGAGACGGAGTACAAGATGCCCGTGTTCGACCGCGTGCCCCCGCAGCCCGCTGTGAAGGACATGAAGAACGCCGTCATCGCGCTCGTCACGTCCGGCGGCATCTGCCCCAAGGGGAACCCGGACCACATCGAGGCCTCCAGCGCCAGCAAGTACGGCGAGTATGACATCACGGGCGTCATGGACCTGACCAGCGCGACCCACTGCACGGCCCACGGCGGCTACGACGCCACCTACGCCGACCAGGACGCGGACCGCGTGCTGCCGGTCGACGTGCTGCGCGACATGGAGAAAGAGGGCGTCATCGGGAAGCTGCACAACAAGTTCTACGCCACGGTCGGAAACGGCACGGCTGTCGCCAACGCCAAGAGGTTTGGCGCGGAGATAGTAGACAAGCTGGTGGCGGACGGGGTAACCGCGGTCATCCTCACATCGACCTGAGGCACCTGCACTCGTTGCGGTGCAACGATGGTGAAGGAAATTGAGCGCAAACTGCCGGTTGTCCACATGTGCACGATCGTTCCCATTTCGCTGACGGTCGGCGCGAACCGCATCGTTCCGACGATCGCCATTCCTCACCCGCTGGGCGACCCCACGCGGACCCCGGAGGAGGAGAAGGCCCTGCGCAGGAGCCTCGTCGAGAGGGCGCTGAAAGCCCTTCAGACGGAGATCACCGAGCAGACCGTCTTCACGAAGTAGAGGAACCCGAAATAACCCCAGGCCCGGAGCCCGTCAAGGCTCCGGGCCTTTTGTATCGCCCCGCTTTTTTTATGGGCCCGAAGCAGGGTATAATAGGAGCCATGCGGCGCGAGCTTTTGATCTTTCAGCTATGCGGCGCGAGCTTTTAATCTTTGAAAGGGAATGTCCATGGACAATTTATTTGACTGTCTGGTGATCGGCGGCGGGGTCGTGGGGAGCGCCATTGCCCGGGAGCTGTCGCGTTACCGGCTTAAAATTGGGGTTCTGGAGAAGAACCTCGACGTCTGCTATGAGACCAGCGGCAGGAACACGGCTGTCATCCACGGCGGCTTTGCCTACAACACAGGGTCCCTGAAGGCCCGCTTCTGCGTGGAGGGCAACCGGGGAATGACAAAACTTGCCGATGATCTGGATTTCAAGTTCATCCGTACGGGGAAGGTCCTGATCGGCAACTCCGAGGAGGATATGGCCTCCCTGAAGCGCACCATGGCCCAGGGCGAGAGGAACGGCGTCGAGGGCCTGACGCTGATCGACGGGGAGAAGCTCCACGAGATGGTCCCCACCGTCAACGGGAAGTTCGCCCTGTGGTCCCCCAACTCCGGCATCGTGGACCCCTTTATGTACACCATCGCCCTGGCCGAGAACGCCGCCCGGAACGGCGTGAAATATTTTCTGGACAACGAAGTCACGGCGATATCCCACGGCACGGACGGGAACTACTGCGTCACGACGAGGCGCGGCGTCTATCACACCCGCTGGGTGGTCAACAGCGCCGGGCTGGGCTGCAGGGAGATCTCTGATATGTTGGGCCTGACGGGTTACCGGGTCATCTTCTCCAAGGACCACTACATCATCCTGGACCAGCGGTGCGGGGTGGACGTGCCCCTGCCGCGCTACACGGTCCCCTCCAACACCTACATGGGCATCCACGTCACGCCCACTGTGGACGGCAATGTGCTGGTGGGCCCGGACGCGGAGGAACGCCCGGCGCTCCCCCGCTCGGCGGGCTCCTCAGCGGCCCTCTACGACGTGCCGCAGAAGAACATCGACTTCCTGGCGGAGGACGCCTCCATCCTCTGGCCCCACATCCACAAGAAGGACTACATCCGCACCTACTGCGGCATCCTTCCCAAATGGGTGGATGAGAATGGCGTCATTCAGGATTTCAAGATCGAGATCCGGGACGATGTGGCCCCGCGGGCGGTGAACTTAGTGGGCATCGAGTCGCCGGGGCTGACCTGCGCGGTCCCCATCGCCCGCCACGTCCTCGATATGATGAAGGAGCGGGAGCCTTTCGAGGAAAACCCGAACTTCAACGGGCGGCGGAAGGGTATCCGGCGCTTTGCGGACATGACGGACGAGGAGCGGGCGGAGGCTATCCGGCAAAATCCGGACTACGGAGAGCTGGTCTGCCGGTGCGAGAAGGTCTCGAAGGCGGAGATCCTGCAGGCCATCCACAACCCTCTGGGCGTGGAGACCATGACCGGCATCAAGTACCGCACCCGCTCCATGATGGGACGCTGCCAGGGCGGCTACTGCCAGATGCGCGTGGAGCGGATGATCGAGGAAGAAAAGGGCAGACGGGAGACGGAGGTCCTGTATAACCGGCAAGGCTCGCAGGTATTGTTCGATAAAGTTAGAGAGGCACAGAGATGACGGATAATATCGACGTTCTCATTATTGGCGGCGGGCCGGCGGGCCTCGCGGCGGCGGTGAAGCTGTGGGACCTGGGCGTCCACAGCCTGCTCGTCCTGGAGCGGGAGAAGCAGCTGGGCGGCATTTTGCGCCAGTGCATCCACGACGGCTTTGGCCTGACTCGCTTTGGGACCACGCTGAGCGGCCCGGAGTACGCCCAGCGGTTCATTGACGAGGTGCGGGAGAGGAATATTCCCTATATAACGAATGCGGCCGTAATTGGCATCAAACCACAGATTTCAGGGGGTTCGGGGGGTACGTCGGCCAGACAACCGGGCTTACGCTCTCCCGAAGGGAGAGCGGCGTTCGGTTGGTCGGCTGTGTCGGAACAGAACGCGGGGCGTTCTGTGGAGGCCCCCGAGTTGAAACTCGTCACCGCAGCGACCCGTGACGGGCTGCGCAAGTGGCAGGCAAAGGCGGTGGTCCTCGCCATGGGCTGCCGCGAGCGGACACGAGGGGCCCTGGCCATCCCCGGCGAGAGGCCGGCGGGCGTTTTCACCGCCGGCGTGGCCCAGGCTTACATGAACCTCTATAACCGCATGCCGGCCCGGGAGGTGGTCATCCTCGGCTCCGGGGACATCGGCATGATCATGGCCCGGCGGCTGACGCTGGAGGGGGCCCATGTGCAGGCGGTCTTTGAGGTTCTGCCTTACCCCAGCGGCCTGCCCCGGAACATCGAGCAGTGCCTGAACGACTACAACATCCCGCTGTACCTGAGCCACACAGTGACGAACATCCACGGCAGCGCGCGGCTCACCGCCGTCACCGTCTCTGAGGTGGACAGCCAGATGAAGCCCATCCCCGGCACGGAGAAGGAGTACCCCTGCGACACCCTCATCCTCTCCGTGGGGCTCATCCCGGAGAACGAGCTCTCCCTCGACGCGGGGGTGACGCTGGACGGGCGCACGAGGGGCGCGGAGGTGGACGAGTTCTTCCAGACGTCGGTGCCCGGCATCTTCTCCGCCGGGAACGTCCTTCACGTCCATGACCTGGTGGACTTCGTCTCGCTGGAGGCGGAGGCGCTGGCGGAGAGCTGCGCAAGGTATCTCAGCTCGGGGCTGCCGGAGTGCGCGCTGAACATCGTTGCGGACAAAAGCGTGAACCACACGGTCCCCATGAGGATCAGCGGCTCCCATGATGTACCCCTCTCCCTTCGTCCGTCCCGGCCCTTCCGGGACTGCCGCGTCGTGGCGAGGCAGGGGGGCGTGGAGCTGGCCTCGAAGCCGATGAAAAAGGCCATCCCGGCGGAGATGATCCAGATGAAGATCCCGGCAGCGAAGATATCCGCCTCGGGGGATATCCTCGTTTCCATTGAAGCTGGCGTCAGGGCATCCTGCCCGTCGGAGGGAGATTAAGATGCAAAGAAAATTTACGTGCATTATCTGTCCCAATGGCTGCGAAATCACCGCTGAGTATGACACGGCGGCCGGAAGCGTAGCCATTCATTCCATCGAAGGGCAGACCTGCCCGCGGGGTGAGGAATACGTCAAACAGGAGCTCACCGATCCCCGGCGGACCATCGCCAGCTCCGTTTTGGTGCGGGGCGGGGAGCTGCCGCTGGCCAGCGTCCGCCTGACGGCCCCCATCCCCAAGGCGAAAATCTTTGACGCCATGCGGGAGATCAGGAAGCTCGCGGTGGACGCGCCGGTGGTGGCCGGGACGGTGCTGATCGAAAATCTTTTGGGGCTGGGGACGGACCTGGTGGTGACGAAATCCGTCGGGCTCCGGTGAAATAAAAGGCCGTCGCGATGTGCGACAGCCTCCCTGTCCACAAAAAACAAGAGAGGGCCGCTCAGGGCCCTCTCTCTCATTATCTCTATTTGTGCTCGAACCGGGAACGGTAGGCATCCGGCGAGGAAGCCGGAGCGATCTCCCCTGCCCGCGTCAGGGCCATCTTTGTGAGCAGCGGGCCCACAAGCTCGTAGAAAAAGACGCTGAACAGCACGATGTTGTGGACCAGCGCGCCGACCTCCCCGCCAAACGCCCGCGCCGAGATCGCCATCCCCAGCGCGACCCCTGCCTGAGGGAAGAGGGTGATCCCCAGGTATTTTTTCACCATAGGGTCGCACCCCAGGAAGGAACTGCTCCACAGCGTGCCAAAGTATTTCCCTGCGCAGCGGGCCGTGATATACACAACGCCGATGAGGATGACGGCCGGGTATCGAAAGACCCCGAGCTCCAGCTGCGCCCCGGACAGCACAAAGAAGATGGCATACAGCGGCGCGGACCACTGACTGGAGCGGCGCATGATGTCCACCGAGTACTCGCTCAGGTTGCAGAACGCCGTGCCCAGCATCATGCAGACCAGGAGCGACGACAGCCCCAGCCGCGCGGAAAGGGCGATCGTCATCAGGACGAAGGCCACCGTCATGGCGTGGCGGTTCGTGTTTGAGAAAAACATCTTCTCCAGCCCCGACAACAGGGAGCCCATCACAGCCCCCAGCAGGAGGGACCCGCCGATCTCCAGCATGGGATAAACGACGACCGAGGACACGTCGATCTGCCCCCCCTCAAGGGCCTGGGCTATGCCCGTCGCAACGGCGAAGATCACGAGCCCCGCGGCGTCGTCCAGCGCCACGATGGGGAGCAGCAGGCTTGTGACGGGCCCCTTGGCCTTGAACTGGCGCACGACCATCAGGGTCGCGGCCGGCGCTGTGGCCGACGCGATGGCCCCAAGGATGATAGCGGCCGGAAGCGGCATGACATCTCGTCCAACGGCAAAATACAGGGCGACTAACGCGCCTCCCGTCACAAGCGACGCGGCGACAGCCTGAATGATACCGATGACCGTCGCGGCCTTCCCCATCTGACGGAGCTGCGCCAGGCGAAACTCGTTGCCGATATCAAAAGCGATAAAGCCAAGCGCAATCAGGTTGAGTATATTGACCTGATCGAGCTCTTCCATGGAGGCGAAACCAAAGGCCGGCAGGAGGCGGCCCAGCGTGTAGGGCCCCACGATGACGCCGGCGATCAGGAACGCCGTCACATCCGGAAAGCTCAGGTGGCAATACTTAAAGGCCCGGGTCATCATCAGACCGGCAAACAGAGCAAAAGCAGTTGACAGCAAAAGAACCATAGTAGAGTGAACTGCGCCTTCTTTCATAAATTTAAAACAAATCCGCCCGAAAGCGAGCCTATATTATAGTCCCTTTTTTCTACTGCGCAACAGCAAGGGCAAAGTTGACTTTTTGCTTCAGCCGCCATGGTCTTTTTCCGCCATTTTGTGCTAATATTATAAATAGCGTCGGCCACGGGCCGGCGGCAATCCAAATCATCTTACTTTTTATGGAGGGAACCTGGAAATGAAGAAAGTTGCATGTCTGGCGCTGTTTCTGGCTCTTGTGATGGGCGTTGCCGCCCATGCCGCGGAGTTCAACCTGACCATCGCTCACATCGTTGACGAAGCTAACTCCTGGCACAAGGCCTCCGTCTTCTTCAAGGAAGAGGTCGAGAAACGTTCCAATGGCCGCATCGCAGTCACCATCTACCCCAACAGCCAGCTCGGAAGCGAGATCGACCAGATCCAGTCCGCCCTCACCGGCGGCGGCGTTGATATCGTCATCACCGGCGAGTCCATGATGACCTATATTCCGGAGATGGGCGTCCTTGGCGTTCCATACCTCATCACCAGCGACGAGCACATGGAAAAAGTGGCCGGGGGCGAGATCGGCAAGGAGATCGAGAAGCTCATGATGATGGACGGCGATGGCTTCCGCTG
>JAEEGY010000041.1 GCA_016280565.1 Fretibacterium sp. | reverse complement strand
CGTAATTGCGAGTCACGGTGACGAGGACGTTGTACAAGTTGCTACGTCGTTGAATTGCGCCCAAAATAGGACGCCCCGCCGTTCCGGATGGTTCTCCGTCGTCGGAGCTGTATTCGGTCACGGTCTCCGGCCCCAGGCGGTAGGCCCAGCAGTTGTGCGTCGCGTCCCGGTGTTCGGTCCGCACGCGATTCAGAAGTTCCCGTGCCTCCGCCTCGCTGTGGCAAGGCTCCGCCCGCCCGATGAAGACGGAGCGCTGGATCTTCTCCTGATACTCCTCCGCGGGCCCGGCCAGCTCGAGGTAAGCGTCATTCATCGACGGTGTTCCAGGCCTCCCGGAGGCGGCGCCAGGTGTTCTCCACGGCGTCGGAGAGGACGCGGGTGTCCGCCAGCACGGGCATGAAGTTATTGTCCCCCGTCCAGCGCGGCACGATGTGGCGGTGCAGGTGTCCGGCCACCCCGGCCCCGGCCGGTTCCCCCAGGTTGATGCCCATGTTGAAGCCGTCGGGCCGCATCACTTTTTTGAGCACCTTCACCACGTGGCCCGTGAGGTGGTGCATTTCCAGCGCCTCCTCGTCCGTCAGGGACTCATAGACGTTGGTGTGACGAAAGGGAATGACCATCACGTGCCCGGCGGTGTAGGGGTAGAGGTTCATGATGACGAAGCAAGTCTTGCCCCGGTGGAGGATGAAGTGCTCCTCGTCCCTGTGTTCCGCGGGAAACTCACAGAAAATGCAGCCCCCGTTCTTCGGCTTGGGAGCCTCAATGTAGGACATTCGCCATGTGGCGTAAAGCTGCTGCAAAGGGATCGCTCCTTTTTTAATGTTGTCTGTTTATATTATAATGGTAATTATTCTAAAGGGGGCGGAGTTATGGCGATTTTTGATGGGATGTTGCTTCTTGAGGAGCGGAGGGCTGTGGTCGATTACGGCCAGAGGCTGCTGACGCACGGGCTCACGCGCGGTACCGGGGGCAACGTCAGCGTTCTGAACCGGGAGCGGGGGCTCCTCGCCATCAGCCCGTCGGGCATGGATTACTTTGAGACCTCCCCGGAGGACGTCGTCGTACTGGACCTGGAGGGCCGGGTCATCGAAGGGGAACGTCGACCGTCCAGCGAGGCAGATATGCACCGCATGGTCTATAATGGCCGTCCGGACATCGCGGCCGTCGTCCATACTCACTCTCCCTTTGCCACAGCCCTGGCCTGCACGAAGGAGGCCCAGAAAAACGGTCTGCCCCCCATTCACTACCTGACCGCCCTGGCAGGGCCGTCCGTCCGCTGTATTCCCTACTATCCTTTTGGGACGGAAGTGTTGGGCCAGGCGGCCCGCGACGGGATGGAGGGCCGCTTCGCCGTGCTGCTGGGGAGCCATGGCCTGTTGGCCGCGGGACCCGACATCCACTACGCCTTCAATGTGGCGGAGGAACTGGAATTTGTCTGTGAAATTTACTGCCACGCCCGGACGGTGGGCACTCCGGCCTTGTTGTCCGAGGAAGATATACGCGTCGCAATGGAGAGGTTCCGCGTTTATGGCCAAGGACTCTGAGGTCCTTCTGCCGGAGGGGGGGGGGCAACGCAACCCCCTGAGCTTCAATGAGGGAACGCCTGAGGGCCAGCGCTGCGCTGTGACCGCCGGGGGACGGCTCATTACCGTCGGGGCGGGAGCGGGGACGGGCAAGACCTGGGTGCTCTCTAACCGCTATGCGCGCCTGTTGCTTTCTTCGCAGGAACTTCTGCCACGGGACATCCTGACCCTGACCTACACCGAAGCGGCCGCCAGCGAGATGAGGGGCCGGATCGAAAAGCGGGTTCGTGAACTGTTGCTTCAGATGCCCGACGATAACAAACGGAAAGAAGCGATACTGGGCGGTTTCAGCGAGGCCTGGATATCGACCATCCACTCCTTCGCGGCGCGGCTGATCCGGGAGTCTGGTCTGACTCTGGATGTGGACCCTCGCGCCGTGGTGATCTCCGGCCCCCAGGAGGAACGCTTCTGGGACAGCGTAAGGGAGGCCGTTGAGTTCGCGAACCTCAGCGCCCTGGCGGGAGCGTATGGGGACGCAGACCTTCAAAAAGCGGCTGCCGCCTTAGACGCGGACCCCCTTCTCAGCGCGGCCGTTGGGCGATGGGGAGCCGTCCGTCTGAGCGGCCTGGCCAGGGACGCGGCAGAGCTCCACGCTTCACTGGGGCACCGCTGGGAGCAGATGATGGCCTGGGGAGTTGGCGGCGGAGAAGGGCTGTTTCAGGCGGCGAAAGGCCCTGTGGCGAAGATTTTGAGCGAGGCGTGGCAGCGGGCGTGGGCCACGTGGAGTGAGGTCTTCAGTGCGCTGGGAGAGGCCATTCAGACCAAGGGGCAGACAGACCGCCAGGTGGGCAAGATGAACAGCGCTGACGCCCTGCTGGCAGCATTTTATGCTCGCTGGGCTGATAGTATGACCCAAAAGCCGGATTTAGAGGACCTTCGGGCGTTTTACCTCCATGTGACGGACAAAACGAAGCTAAAAGGGGGCAACACCAGGCTCCTCAAAGAGGTCAAGGGTTTCCTGGGGACAACGCTCGGCACATGGCAGGATGGCGAAGCGGACCGGGCGGCGGTATCTTCGACGCTCAGTGCCCCGGTTCCGGAGCCGGAGCGGCAGCTGCACGCTGTGCTGTTGCGGTTCTGCGCCACGGCCTGGGGACTTTGGGATGCGATGAAGCGGCGGCGCGGCCTCCTGTCCTTCTCCGACATGATCCTTCACGCCCTGGAGGCGCTGGGGGCTGGTGGGCTGGAGAAGTCCTTCCGTCACATTCTGGTGGATGAGTTTCAGGACACAGACCCCCTTCAGTTCGACATGATCCGCTCCCTGGCGGAGAGCGGCGGTCAAACGTCCCTCTTCGCCGTCGGGGACCCCAAACAGTCCATTTACGGCTTCCGTCACGCGGAGCCCTCCCTCTTTGCCGAGACCATCGGCCGTGCGGAGACGAAGGTGGAGCTGGACGTCAGTTTCCGCACACGCGCTTCCCTGCTGGAACGCATCAATGACCTGTTCGCGCATCTCTGGCGGGAGGGGCTCGGCGCGTCCGGGGCGCTGTCCCGGCTAAAGTTTGAGCCCCTCTCCCCTGCCCCTGCAAAGGAAGATCGCGACAAGGGGACCGTCCCGCCCTTCTCTGTTATCCTGTCCGTGAAAGAGAGGCGTCCTCTGGACGAGACGAGGGAGCTGCTTGCCTGCGAGCTGGGTCGCCAGATCGCGTCCTGGGTGTCCGGGGGCCGGACGGTTTGGGACAAGGAACAACAGGCTCTGCGTCCCGTTTGCTATGGCGATTTTGCCGTGTTGGTACGAGGCCGTGGGACTCACGACCTGCTGGAACGCGCCCTTGCGGCCCAAGGCGTTCCCGCCGTCCAGGACCTCAGCCGGGGGTACTTCGCCCGGGGCGAGGTGGAGGACGTTATCTGCCTTCTTCGCGCAACGGCGGACCCCGAGGACGACGTGGCGGTGATCGGCTGGCTGCTCTCGCCCTTCTCCGGAGCACCGGAAACAGAAGCTGTTTCCCTCCTGGAACGGGTAAACTCTCAGCAGCGTCCCGTCGATGTTATTCGTGCTTCCATGCCTGATGCCTTCGCCGCCCTTCAACGCCTCTCTCTCATCGGTGAGCGGCAGGGCCCGGCAGGGCTCCTCTCCCTTCTCGACCGCGACCGGCGCTGGCTTGCGTACTACAAAGAGGGGGAACGGCTGCGCGCCCTTCGCAACGTCCGGAGGGCCCTTTCCATCGCGCGGGGCTTCCAAAGGGACGGCGCGTCGAGCCTTGCCGCCTGCGCGGATTGGATGGCCCACGCCCTCCGTCAGGGCGTCGTCATGGACGAGCCCACCTGGCACGGAAAAAATGTGGACGCCGTTCTGCTCTCCACGATCCATGCCTCTAAAGGGCTGGAATACCCCGTTGTGGTCCTCTTCGACACGGCGGCGCGAAAAGCCGCCGCGCGGGACGGCCTGCGCCCCTCAAAAACACTGGGCATCGTCTTCTCCTCCCTGCCGGATGAAATGACGGACGGCGAGACGGCGGGGGCCTTCCTTCAGGGGGCGGCGTGGGATGGGCTGTTGGCCGCTCAGGGGGAGCTGGAGGAAGACATGAGGCTCTTCTATGTCGCCGCCACCCGCGCGCGGGACGGGCTCCTGGTCTGCGGGTTGCTTGGGGAAAAGGATGGGCTCCTCACCCCTCAGAAGGGCTCCTGGACCTCGCTGTTCCTGGATCGCATGGCGGAGCGGGGGGAATGCCCTTCCCTGGAAGGCGGCGTCCCTCCGAAGGCGCTGGCCGTCCCGAATATCACGCTGGTCCCCTCTGACTTCCTGCCCGGAAAAAGCGGGAGAAAGAGGCCGGTCCTCTCCCCTGCCCCACGCCGCGTCCCCTTGCCGGGAAAGGAGCAGGTCATGTTGAGCCAGCTCTCGGCCACGTCCTTTGCGATGTTCGAGTGGTGTCCGCTCGCGTGGCGGAGGCGCTACCGTCAGGGGCTGGACCTGCGGTGGGAGAGCCCGGACCGCGACCTTCTGGCGGAAGAGGGCCGCGGCGGCGCGGAGCTGGGCAGCCTGGCTCACTGGCTCCTGGCGCGATGGCCTTCCTTAGAGGGTGGCGACGAGGAGGCAGAGTTGGCTACCTGGCTGGCGGACGAGCGGGTGATCCACCGTCTGCCCTCCTACCTTCGTGACGTCTGGCGCGACGAGAAAAACCGCGAGGAACTGGGGAAGTG
>JAEEGY010000040.1 GCA_016280565.1 Fretibacterium sp. | reverse complement strand
GGCGCGCCCCTGACCGCGTCGGGCACCGTGCAGACCAGCCCGGCGGTGAAGGCGGACATCGCCCTTCGCGGCCAGGGTCTGGACCTGGCGGCCCTGACGAGTGGGATAGCCGATTTGAAAGGGCAGCTCTCGGGCAAGGCCAACCTGACCTTTGACCTCACCAGCGACGCAAAGGGGAACTCCGGCAAGGGGGCGATCACGTCCCCGGCGGTCAAAGCCTTTGGGCTGAACCTGTCAGAGGTGAACCTGCCGCTGTCCCTCTCCGGGAACACCTTCGCCTCCACAGGGGGCACGGCCAAGGCCTACGGCGGAAGCGCGAAGAACAACCTGACCTACGACCTGGCCAAGTCCGCCTTCACGGAGCAGCTCGAGGCCAGCGGTGTGGATGTCAACGCCCTGATCCAGGACGTGACGGGCGGGCTGGGCGGCAAGATCACGGGCCAGGGCAAACTGAACCTGAAACTCTCTGGTACCCTAAAGGGCACAGGCAGCACGGCCCAAAAGGTGAGCTACTCCGGCAGCGGACAGCTCAACGTGGGGGCCGGGGCCATCACGGGCTTCAAGTGGCTGGACCTCGCCACGCGCCTCTATGGCACGAAGGGCATCCAGTACGCCAGCGTCTCCGCGCCCTTCGCCATCCAGACGGGCAAGCTGATCCTGAAGGCCGGGAGCATCGTCAACGCGACGAAGAACAACCCGCTCTACCTTTACATCAAGCTGCCCCAGGACGGGGCCGTCAACTTCGACTCGACGCTGAACATCACGGCGGAGGGCAGCCTCAACTACCAGCTTGTCAACGCGCTGCTGGGCGGCGGAAAGGGAAGTCTTGAGGGCCTGGGCTCGGTGCTGAAGGGCGGCAAAGGCCTGGAGGACAGCCTGAAGCTGGTGCTGGGCGGCGGCTGGAAGGGCGCGAAGGAGGGCGGCGCGTAGGCGGACTTCCGCGTCGTGAGCCTCACGATATCGGGCAAGGCCACGTCCCCCTCGGTCTCCAATATCAAAATCGGCGAGTCCACCAGAAAGGACGGGAAGGCCGCCCAGGACAAGGGCGGACAGGCGGCAAAGCAGGACGCGGCCCAGCAGAAGCAGCAGCCGGCAGCCCCCAAACAGCCCATCAATAAAGAAGAAACCGTGAAGAAGGCCAGCGACAAGGCCGCGGACAAGTTAGTCGACGCCATTATCCCGGGCAAAAAGCAGCAGCCTGCCCAGCCCCAGGGAGGCAAGACCCAACAGCAGGCCCAGCAGGAACAGCCCAAGAGTAAGAAAGAGCAGGTCAAGGACAAGCTCAAGGAGGATCTGAGCAAGGAACTTCAGAAGGGCCTGGGCGGACTCTTCAAGAGGTAAGCGCAGGAGGCGTTTGCGATGACGCAGCCGGCGGCGCTGGCAGCGCGCCATAAATACATGACGGAGACGCCCATCCCCGCGCTGATCGGGGCCCTTTCGGTGCCGACGATCATCAGCATGATGGTGACGAACCTCTACAACATGGCGGATACCTTCTTCGTGGGGCGCATCTCCACCCAGGCGACCGCCGCCGTCGGCGTCGTCCTGCCGGTGATGAACATCATCCAGGCCGTGGGCTTCTTCTGCGGGCACGGCTCGGGGAACTATTTGTCCCGCAAACTGGGGGCCGGGGAGATGCGCGAGGCGGAGGAGATGGCCGCCACGGGCTTCACCCTGGCGTTCCTGATGGGCGGGGGCATCCTCCTTGGGGGGCTCCTGAAACTGGAGGCCCTCTCCTATGCGCTGGGGGCCACGGACACCATTGTCCGGGACACCCAGGACTATATGCGGATCATCCTTTACGCCGCTCCGCTGATGACCTCCCAGATCGTGGTGAACAACCAGCTTCGTTATCAGGGCAGCGCGATCTACGCCATGGTGGGGCTGGTGAGCGGCGCCGTGCTGAACATCGGGCTGGACCCGCTGTTCATCTTCGTCTTTGGGATGGGGGTGTCCGGCGCGGCCTGGGCCACGACCCTGAGCCAGTGTGTGAGCTTCTGCATCCTGCTCTTCGGCAGCACGCGGGGGCCCAATCTCCACCTCCGGTCCCGGAATATCCGCCTGAACGCCCATTATCTGCTGCAGGTTGTGAACGGCGGCTCGCCCTCCCTCTTCCGGAATGGCCTGATGAGCCTCTCCACCGTCATGCTGAACCACATGGCCGGAACGCTGGGAGGGGACGCGGCCATTGCCGGGATGTCCGTGGTCAACCGGGTGATGCTGTTCGCGAACTCCGCGCTCATCGGCTTTGGACAGGGCTTCCAGCCCGTGTGCAGCTACAACTACGGCGCGGGACTGCACGGGCGGGTGAAGGATGCCTACAAATTCTGCGTGAAGTACGGGACGCTGTTCCTGGTGTTCCTGGCCATCGTTAGTTCGGCCTACGCAGAGGCCATCGTCCGCTTCTTCCGCAGCGACCCGGAGGTCATTGCCATCGGCGGCTTTGCACTGCGCTGGCAGATGGCCACGCTTCCCCTGAACGCCTTGTTCACGCTCTCCAATATGATGCTCCAGTCCATTGGCAAGGGTGTGAGGGCGACGGTCATCGCCTCGGCGCGTTCCGGCCTCTTCCTCATCCCGTCCCTCCTCATTCTTGCCCGGCTCCTTGGGCTCCTCGGCGTGCAGATCGCGCAGCCCTGCGCGGATATCTGCGCCTTCCTCCTCACCGTCCCCCTCACCTGGTCCGTGTGGAGGGGACTGAACAACGCCCGGAGTATAATTCGTTGAGGGGGAGAACGGGATGCCAGAGAAAAACGATATCCTGACGGAGGAGCCCCTTCGCGCCTGCCTGTCGAAGGACAGCCCGGT
>JAEEGY010000003.1 GCA_016280565.1 Fretibacterium sp. | reverse complement strand
CTGCCACGGTGCTGGCCAGTAAATACGACGGCAACCTGGAGGCCTTTTTCAGGGACCTGAACGGCGGCGGCGCGGAGGCGAAGCTCGTGTGGGACGACTATCTGGACCACCTGGCGAGGGCCGTCAGCACCGTGCGCCTGCTGTTTGACTGCCCCATCATCATTGGGGGGTACGTTGGCCAGTATCTGGACAGCTGGATGGACGACCTGCGGAAGAGGATCCGGGCGCTGGACTCGTTCAACACCCCCCTGGAGGACGTGAGGACCTGCCGTTTCAAGAAGGAATCCATCGCGGCGGGCGCGGCGCTGTACTTCATCAACAAGTTTTTGGAAAGCATTTAGTACTGCGCCGCCGGGGGTTTCAGGGGGGCGAAACGTCCCCCTGAGCTTCAATCCGGAGCCCTGTACTTCATCAACAAATTCCTGGAGGGGATTTGAGAGGTCGGCGGCAGGCGGGCGCGTAAAGTCAGACAAAAAGCCCCCCTGGACTATAGTCAATATAGTGGACACGAGGAGGAGGGACACAGGCAAACACCGAGAGACAAAACGAGGGGAGACTTTTGTGCTACAAAATCTTCAGCAGCGCCCGGACCGCGGCGGCGCGGTGGGAGATGGCGTTTTTTGTCTCCGCCGGAATGTCCGCAAAGGAGGCGTTGACCCCATCGGGCAGAAAGAGCGGGTCGTAGCCAAAGCCACCGGCCCCCGACGGAGAGAACGCAATGCGCCCGGGGCACTCCCCCTCGCAGACGAACTCCTTCCCCTCCGGAGTGACCAGGGCAAGGGCCGCAACGAAACGGGCGCGGCGATCCTCCCTGTCCCCCAGCTGGGCCAGCAGCCAGGCGTTCCGCGCGCTGTCGTCCCCCGGCACGGCGCGAGCAGAATGGACTCCGGGGGCCCCGCCCAGGGCGGCCACCTCCAGCCCGCTGTCGTCCGCAAGGCTGGGCAGGCCCGACGCCGAAGCCCAGGCGCGGGCCTTCAGCAGGGCGTTCTCCGCGTAGGTCTCCCCCGTCTCCTCCACCGTGATTTTGGACAGCTCCGGCGCAAACACCAGCTCCCCCACAAGGGACGCGGGCAGCAGCGCCGCAAACTCCCGGTACTTTCCCCGGTTGCCCGTCGCCAGCACCAGCCGCTCAAAGAACATGGCCCGCTGCCTCCTCAGGAGCGGGAGGGCATCTTCCAGGGCACGGTCAGGTCCACCACGCCGCCGGACATGGGGGGTTTGGAGTCGATGAGGAACCTCACCTGGGTGATGGGGGAGAAGTTGTCCTGCATCGTACGGACGATGCCCGTGAGCAGGAGCAGGCTCTTTCTCTGCCCCAGGGAGGAGAGCGCCGTGACGAAGGTGGAGGAGAGGTCGAGGAAGGCCGTCTCCGCGTTGCGAAACACGTGCAACAGGCGGATCGGGTCCTCGCTGGGTACCCCGCTGAGGGAGAACACCGCGTTCAGAGCGTCCGCAATGTTGTCCTCCCTGGTGCGGGCAACGAAGTTACGTTTTTCCTCCACCACGGTGTCCCCCTTGACGTAATAGAGGGTGAGGGCGACCTGCTGGACGTTCTCCCCGCTTGCCGGCGACGCCGGCCGGGCCCTCTCGGCCTCCTCCATCGCCTTCAGGTCCTCCTGGTTCTCAACGCGGTTCTCCGGCTTCAGCAGGAGCCTTTTGTTGAGGTTGTCCATCAAAATATTCGTGCCCAGATACCCCAACACGAAGCAGAGCAAAATGACCCCCAGCCAGGAGAAACATTTGAGGAGAAGGGGCGTCCCCCTCCTCTGCTCCTGGGACGCCCTCCTGGGACGCCGCTGCCTCCGCTCCACCATTTCCTCGTAGTCGTCCGGGTAAGGACTTCGACGAACCATGCTCATCACCCTATCCTTTTTTATTGCAAATAGTTTTGAATGCCCGCGGCCATGGCCTGGGCGATCCTCTGCCGGTAGCCCTGGTGGGCCAGCAGTTTGGCCTCCGTGGCGTTTGTGACAAATCCGGTCTCCAACAGCACGGCCGGCATCCCCGCCCCCCTCAGCACAAAGAAGGGCGCCTGGGCGACGCGCCGCATGGGGATCCCGTTCTGTTTCCCCGCCGCAAACAGCACCTCGGCCAGCTCCGTGCTCTCGCTGATCTTGTTGTTCTGCTGCATATCCCCCAAAATGCGGAGCAGCATCTCCGTCCGGCGGTCCACCTCCTCGGCGCTCGAGCCCTTCTCCTCAAGATACTCGCGGTTCTCGATCCTGGCCAGGGCCAGGGCGTCCTTGTCCGTGGGCAGAGCCATGATGTAGATCTCAAACCCGGACGTGCGCGACGCCGAGGGCAGCGCGTTGACGTGGACGCTGACGAAGAGGTTGGCCCCCGCGTTGTTGGCGATGTCCGTCCGCTCCTGGAGCTTCAGGTAAACGTCCGTTCTCCGCGTCATGAGCACGTCATAGCCCCTTGCCTTGAGCTCCTGTTCCAGGAGGAGCCCGATGGAAAGATTGACGTCCTTCTCCCGGACGCCGTGGGCCGACGTGCCGGGGTCCTTGCCCCCATGTCCCGGGTCCACCACAACAAGCTTGCGCCCGCCCGCCCTTGGCGGCTGTGGGGCCGCCGGTTTAGGAACAACCGGGGGCTGCGGCTGTTGTGGCTGTTGTGGCTGTTGTGGCTGGACGGTGGGCGCCGGAGCGGGGGAGGCCGGCGCCGGTTTGGCGTTAAGGATACGGGTCCCCTGGGGGAAGAAAAAGTCAAGGACGATCCTCCTTGGGTTGTCCAGGACCAGCTTCTCCACCTTGACGCTCTCGGACGCGAAGGCAAGCTCCACGCCGCGGGTATCCCGTTTTGCCGCCACCCTGACGTTCTCGTAGGGCGCGGCCAGCTCGCTGGGAGAGCCCGCGAACAGCACGTGAATGACGCCGTCCGCCGTCATCCAGACCTGGGGGTCCGCCCCGTCGCTGGCGTCGGCCACGGCCCGTATCTTGTTGTTCGCCCCGCTCCAGCGGAGCCGGTGGATTTCACCGGGATTGGGGCTGGGGTAGGTGTCAGAGGGCGTCCCCGACTGGGGCTGAAAGACCTCGCGCTTCTTCTGCGGCCGGGCTTTTACCGGGACCTGGGTCGGGACTGGAGACGAGGCTGGCTGAGGCGTCCCGGGCTGAACAGTCGGGGCCGGGTTTTCCACTGCCGGCCGGGCAGGCTGGGCCGGGGGCTGGACGACGGGCTTGGGTTCCTCAGGGGCCGGCTGGGCCGGGGCCTGAGCCGGAGGGGCGGCAGGTTCCGGGGCAGCGCTGCCAAAGCGGAGGCGGTTCCCGGCCCCTGCTCCCAGCACTTTCTGGAAGAGGGAAGCGGCGCTCTGCGCGTCCATCCAGCACTGGCCGCCCTGCTCAAAGGGCGCGGCGTAGAGCGGGACGAGAGAAAGCCCGCGCCAGGCCGCGGCGGCCCCGATGATGAGGCGAACATGGGCGCCATCCTTTGTCAGGATCAGCTCTTCATCCGCCCGGGACGTGGAGAACCCTAACAGTTTCGCCACATCCTGGACGGAGACCCAGAGATCGGAGGAGGGGCCCTTCACCGTCGCGACGGTCCCAAGCGCCTCCGACCCGCGGTAAAGCGAGGCATTGCCCCAGGCCGGGGACAGAACGGCCAATAACAGCAAAAGGCAGGCAAAATACGGCAGGAACGAGGTAAGGAGGGAGAAGCGAGAAGATTTGTGCCTTTCACCTTCCATCTTTTTGTTCCTCATATCCTTTCCTCATTCCCTGATAATTTTCATCGGCCACCGCAGAAACGTGCCCAGGGGAGGAGGCCGTCCTCCACCACGTGCCCCGCGATCCCGGCGCCATGCCCGCGGCCGTGGAAATCCGTTCCCGCCGTGGCGTACAGCCCCCGCCGCCCCGCCTCGTTCAGGCAGAGAAGCGTCTGGACGGAGGAGGAGCCGTGGAACCAGCACTCCACCCCCCACAGGCCCGCCTCCTTCAGCGCGTCCAGAACGGCCGGGAAGCTGTCGGGCTCCGAGAGGGATTTCAGCGGGTGGGCCCACACGGGCAGCCCCCCTGCCTCACGGATCATGCGAATGACGTCCTCCGCCGGGGGAAGGTCCCGCGGCACGAACGCCGCCGCCCCCGTCCCCAGATAACGCATAAACGCCTCATGGAGCGTG
>JAEEGY010000039.1 GCA_016280565.1 Fretibacterium sp. | reverse complement strand
GTCGAGGAAAACAACTCCGATGTGCTTTCCATCTCGACGCTCTCTCCCACTTTGCCTGCGTAAGTAAAAAGCAACAGGGCTCCTCGCAAGGAGCCCTGTCTTTTTTTTACTTACACCTCAGTCCAGCCGGAGGCTCACCGTGCAGGGACCTTCCCGGCCCGGGCTTTGGGAAAGCGTCCCGGCCTTGAATGTCCCAACCGCCCTGACGGGGCGCCGTCATCGTGCCGCTGGGACAGCACCCCGTCAAGGTAAAGTCCCCAGCGTGCAAGGGCCGTGCGCCCATGTTCCAAACGGGAAAGCGCGAGGGGGAACAGCTCCGCCAGCACATAATCGCCCTTGAGCCGAATCGCCCCCACCTCGCGGCGCTCCACCTTCAGCGCCGTGCAGAGGGCGTTCAGTATGCGCCCCACGTCCTGTACGGGCCCCCGGTCACTGCTCAGGCGGACCATCGTTCCCTTGGGCCGCCGGACGGCTGGATTTCCTCCGCGGGGACCGGGTACGCCGGCGTAGGGTCCCGCGGCCTGGCCCAACCCCCGCCGCTTTCTCCGCTCGCGCTCCCGTTCCAGCTCCTCGCTGAGGGGATAGCCCTTCGCCGTACGCGTGCTGAGGAAGGCCAGCAGCTTCGCTATCAGCACCTTGGGCTCCGCACGGGAGAGAAGGTCCTCCGCCCACAGGCGGCAGTCTGCGTACTCCTCGTCCAGGGGGGCGGAGAGAAGGTTTTGTTCCATCACCTGGCGCTGAACGGCGCGAATGCGCTCCAGGTCCGGCATGTCCCGCCATTCCACCTTCATCTGCGTGGAGCGGAGCATATCGCGAAAGCGCCCGGCCTCCGGCGGCGAGAGGAGGATCAGGTTGATCCCCTCGTTTCCGGCCCGGCCCGTGCGGCCACTGCGGTGAACGAAGGTCTCCTGGTCATCCGGCAGGCCAAGCTGGATAACGTGCGTGACCCCCTCCACGTCCAGCCCGCGCGCGGCCACGTTTGTCGCCACAAGGCAGGGAATGGAGCCGGACTTGAAGGAGGCCAGGACGGCGTTGCGCTCGTTCTGCGTCATGTCTCCCTGAAGGGCGGCGGCGCTGAAGCCCTGGTCCTGGAGCTTCTGAGCGATCTCGATGGATTCCATCTTCGTGTGGCAGAAGACCAGACTGCGCTTTGGGTGCTCCCAGAGCAGAATGTTCACCAATCCCTCAAGGCGGCGGTGCGAGGGGATCATATAGACCCGGTGCAGGATATCCGCATGCTGAGCCCCCTCCTCGACGAGGGAGAGAGTCAGCGGGTCGTTGAGGTATCGTCCGGCCAACGCCTGCATTTCCTCTGGCATGGTGGCAGAGAACAGCCAGCGGCTCCCCTCGGGAAGCGCCCCCAGAATGGCCTCCAGCTCATCGCGGAAGCCCATGTCCAGCATCAGGTCGCCCTCGTCCAAAACGACGTGCTGAAGCCCCTCCCCATTCAGACTGCCGCGCTCAATGTGATCGCGCACGCGCCCCGGCGTCCCCACAATGATCGCTGCTCCGTGGTGAAGGTCTCTCAGCTGCGGGACGATCTCCATGCCCCCAACGAGGGAGGCCACAGACAACCGGAGGTCCTGCGTCAGCCACTCGGCCTCGTGAGCAGTCTGTTGTGCCAATTCGCGGGTCGGGGCAAGGATCAGGATACGGGGGATGCGTTCCCCCCCCCGGATATCCTGAAGGAGCGGCAGGAGGAAGGCAAGCGTTTTGCCTGAGCCAGTCCGGGCCCTCACGATCATGTCCCGCCCCTGCCAATCGGAGGCAAGCACCCTCTCCTGCACGGGAGTTGGGTGCTCAAAGCCCCTTCGGGCCAGGGCACTCATCAGCTCCTCTCTTAATCCATAAGCACCGAACCCTGCCTTCTCAAGAGGGGCCTGGCCTTCGCTGTGTATGTCGCGCACATCTTCCATCTATTATTCAACCTCCAGAAAAATCTATACAAACAAAAAAATAAGGAAGACCCACGGGCCTTCCTTTATTGACTCCATGTCATATTCATTATGGGGGAAACGGGCGGGAATGTCAAGACTATCCCCGCCCGTCGAGGGACTTAGAGCTTGAAGCGCGAGACCGTCTCCTTCAGGCCGGTCACCAGGGAGTGGATCTTGTTGGTGCCCTCGGACACTTCCTTGACATTGGTGGCAATCGTCTGGATGGAGGCCGCCACGTCTTCATTCGTCGACGAGGTCTCTTCCGCGACGGAGGACAGGTTGACCACCGCGCTCAGGATGGCGTCCTTTATGCTCTCAAGCTGCTTCGTGACCTCGGCCACCGAGGATATCTCCTCCACAGAAGCCTGGATATCCTTGTCCAGGGCCTTGAATTTCTCCTTGGTCACGTTCAGTGAGGCCTCTTCTTCGGCGATGATCTTTTTGACGCTCTCAGCCTGCTCCACGCACTCGCCCGAAAGGATGCCCATCTCGTCAACGATATCCTTGATCTGCGTTGCGGAATCGTCGGACTGCTCCGCGAGCTTCTTGATCTCCGCGGCCACGACGCCGAAGCCTCTTCCTGCCTCGCCGGCCCTCGCGGCCTCAATGCTGGCGTTGAGCGACAGAAGGTTGGTCTGAGACGCGATGTCGCTGATCAACTTGACCATCTCGCCGATCTTGACGATGGCGCCATTCGTGGCGTTGATCCTATCCGTGATGACCTGGATGGCATCCGCGGATTTCACGGAGGAACCGGCGACGTCCTCAATGCACTTTCTGGCCACCTTGTTGGCCTCGTTCATGTTGGACGAATTGGTGTTCAGGTTGCCCACGTTCCGCACGGCGTCCTCAATGACCTTCCCCATGTCCGCCACGGTGTCGTGGATATCCTCGACGCTCTTGGCGATCCCCACAGTGGCCTGGGCCAGCGACCGCATGGAACCCGCCACAGCGGCCGTCTGGTCGGAAGACTGATCCGCAAGGGTCACCGTCGACTTCACCGTGTCCACCAGGGAGAACGCCGTTTCGTGGATATTCCCGATAGCGCCCGTCATCACTTCGCTCAGCCGTGCCGAGACGTTGACAAGCTCAACGCCCTCCCTGATGCCGCTCTTCGACGTGATAGCAACGCCCAGCTCGCCGTGCGAGAGCTTCTCGATGCCCTGAGTGGCGTCTGCAAACGGCTCCGCCACTTTGCGGGACGCATACAACATGACCACGATGACGACCAGCACCACGATAAGGCTGACGACAGCAGCGGTGGTGTAGATGGCCCTCTCAGACGCGATGATATCCGCCGCGGGCTTGCCGGAGAAGGCCATACCCACGACGTTGGCGCCCTTCCTCAGCGGCATATAGTACACATAATAGGGTTTCTCGTTTATCATAACGCCGGAGGACGTGTAATCGCTCCCGGCGCTCACGGCCTGCCAGATGGCATCGGAGGCGGGAGTGCCCTCAATTCGTTTGCCGTCGAAGTTTAAAATCGTGGTCATGAAGCGGAGATGCCCTTTGAAGACTGTGAAATCAACACCCGCCGCCTTCATGGAGTCGATATAGTCCGTGTTATACTTGGGGAAACCTTCCTCGTCGACGTCAAGATTCACGTCCATAGCGACCTCATAGTAACGTTTCAATGACAGCGTAGCCATTTTGAGCGTCCCCATGGTGCTCGCTTCCAGGTCCGAGATCGCTGTCCTTGCCAGGAAGAAGCCCAAAACGATCACCGCCAGAAGCGTGGGGACCAGGGCGAACAAGGTCAGCATCCTTCTGAGGGATGTCCTCGCTTTGACTTTGCCGGTTCTTCTTACGTTCTCCCGTGCAACAGCGAGGTCCTTCTTCATGTCTTTTGCCTTCGTTGCCTCTTTTGCTTTAAATGCCATAGTCAAACGTCCTCCCCTTCGTACTCCATGATCGTGGTCAGATGACCAGACGTTTTTATTATACACTAAATACACTCATTCTTACCAGATGAACTTCTTTTTTCTTGACTTTGCCATAATAAACTGATAGCATAAACTTATACGCAGAAGGCGTATAAAAGATGTGATCACGGGAGGAATCGAGTATGAAAAGAATAAGCATGAAGAAGATTTTTGCACTTTCCCTGGCGCTTTTGCTGTTTGCCGGAGCCGCCCTTGCGGCAGAGAGCGACATGGCCTATGTGAAGGGCAAGGGGAAGCTGGTCGTGGGGATCACCGACTTTGCCCCCATGGACTATAAGAATGAGAAGGGCGAGTGGATCGGCTTCGACGCGGACATGGCCAAGGCCTTTGCGGAGAGCCTGGGTGTGGCGGTGGAGTTCCAGGAGATCGAGTGGAACAACAAGATCCTTGAGCTGAACGGCAAGAACATCGACTGCGTCTGGAACGGCATGACGCTGACCAGCGAGGTTCTGGCGGCGATGGAGTGCTCAAAACCCTACTGCAACAACGCACAGGTCGTCGTGGTCCCCACGGCCGCGGCGGAGAAGGCCAAGGATGCGGCAAACCTCGCAGGGCTGAACTTCGCTGTGGAGCAGGGCAGTGCCGGTGAGGAGCAGGCAAAGGCCCACGGGTTCAAGACTACTCCCGTGCAGGACCAGGCCACGGCGCTGATGGAGGTCGCAGCCGGAACGGCGGACGCCGCCATTATCGACTCTCTGATGGCCGCCGCCATGGTAGGCAAGGGCACGAGTTACGAGGGCCTGACCTACACCGTCGGCCTGAACAGTGAGGAGTACGGCGTCGGGTTCCGCAAGGGCTCCGACCTGGCTGCCGCCCTGGACACCTTCTTTGCGGCGAAGACCGCAGACGGCACCTTGCAGAAGACGGCTGAGACGTACAAGATACAGGCGGCCCTGATCGCGCGGTAGGCTCGATCTTTGAAAGGAACGCGCGGTGTCCGCACCAGGACGCCGCGCTTAAAATTTTCTGACGTTTTTGGCGAGCTTATAGAATGGAACTTATCTTAGAACAGCTCCCGGTCGTCGTCGGCGCGCTGAACACCGGCTTCCTTCAGACGCTCAGGCTCTTCTTTATCACGCTGCTGGGGGCCTTCCCCCTGGGGCTGGTCATCGCCTTTGGCTCCATGTCCCGGATACGGCTTCTGAGCCTGTCGGCGCGTTTCCTTATCTGGATCATCCGGGGGACGCCGCTGATGATCCAGCTTTTGATCATCTACTACTTCCCCGGCCTTGTGCTGCACAGTCCCATCTGGGGAGGGGGCGAGTCCGGACGCTTTCTGGCCGCGTCGATCTCCTTCGTTCTGAACTACGCCTGCTATTTCTCCGAGATCTACCGAGGCGGCATCCAGAGCGTCCCCGTTGGGCAGCAGGAGGCGGGGCTGGTGCTGGGCATGACACGGCATCAGATATTCTTCCGCGTAACGCTGCTCCAGATGGTGAAGCGCATCGTCCCGCCCATCTCCAACGAGGTCATCACGCTGGTGAAGGACACGTCCCTGGCGAGGATCATCGCGCTCCAGGAGGTCATCTGGGCCGGGCAGGCCTTCATGAAGGGCTCCCACGGTATCTCCGGCGCGATCTGGCCCCTGTTTTTCACGGCGGTTTATTATCTCATCTTCAACGGCATCCTGACGGTGCTTCTGGCCCGCCTGGAGAAGAAACTGGATTACTTCAGGATTTAGGCTGGCGGGAAAGGAGAAGCAAAATGGCTATTCTGGAGGTTGAGCACATCCAAAAATCCTTTGACCGCACGGAGGTGCTGAAGGACATCAACTTCTCCCTGGAGCAGGGGCAGGTGCTCGCCATCATCGGGCCCTCCGGTGGAGGCAAGACCACGCTTTTGCGTTGCCTGAACTTTTTGGAGACGCCGGACCAGGGCGTGATTCGGGTGAACGGTTCTGTCCTGTTCGACGCGGACGACCCCGCCACGCGGTCAGAGTCCCAGATACGGAGGAAGCGCCTGCACTTTGGGCTGGTGTTCCAGTCCTTCAACCTGTTCCCACAGTACACGGCGCTGGAGAACGTCCGTCTGGCCCCGGAGCTGCTGGCGAAGGAGCGGCCAGACTACCACGCCAACAAAGCGGCCATTCACGAGGAAATCGAGGCCAACGCCCGGGGACTTTTGGCTCAAATCGGGCTGGCCGACCGGATGAACAGCTATCCGCACCAGCTCTCCGGCGGGCAGTGCCAGCGTGTGGCCATTGCCCGGGCCCTGGCCCTGCACCCGGACATCCTGTGCTTTGACGAGCCCACCTCCGCACTGGACCCGGAGCTTACCGGCGAGGTTCTGCGCGTCATTCGAGCTCTGGCGGACAAGAGGACCACTATGATCATCGTCACCCACGAGATGGCCTTTGCCCGGGACGTGGCCAGCCAGGTGCTGTTTATAGACGGCGGGCGCATCTGCGAGCAGGGCGCACCGCAGGAGGTCTTTCAGAACCCGAGAGAAGAGCGGACCCGGCAGTTCCTATCTCGCTTCGCCCAGGAATAATAATCGGCGGGATGTGGAGGTAACGCGTTCTGTCCCGCGTTATCCCCCACACCGCCGCCGCAGTCAAAACAAGGCTTACTTATCAGAAAAATCTGCCACCACCGGCGTGTGGTCCGAGGGTCTCTCCCAGCCCCGGGGGCCCAGTTCCACAAAGCAATCCCGCGCGCGCTCCGCCAGGGCGGGGGACGCCAGCATGTGGTCGATGCGCCAGCCAATCTTTCGGCTCAGGGCGTCCTTCACCCGGTAGTCAAAGAACGTGTACACCCCGTCCTCCGGGTGGAATTTTCGCAGCAGGTCCACCAGGCCCTCGCTCACCCGGGCGAAGTGGTCCCGTATCTCCTGGCAGAAGCAGACGTGGTCCTTCTTACCTTTGGGGTTTGTGAGGTCCCGCTCTGTGGGGGCCACGTTCAGGTCCCCCACCCAGAGGAAGGGGCCGGACATCTCCCGCTCGATCGCTTTCCGCACGCGGGCAAGAAAGGCCTTTTTCACCTCATAGTCCGGGTGGGTGATCTCTTTACCCTGGGGGACGTAGGTGTTCAGGACAGTCAGGGGTAAAGCCCCCTTCCTTCCGGACTCCTCCGTCCGCAGCCACAGCACGCGGGTGGGGAAGGCAGGCTCCTCCCCGTCGCCCAAGCCGAAGGTCACCTCGACGCCCTCGCTCAGCGGTTCCTTCACCAGCGCCGCCACGCCGTTGTAGGACTTCTCCCCACGGAAGAAGGCCTGGTAACCCATCGCGGCGAAGGGCTCCGTTGGGAAATCCGCGTCCACCACCTTCGTCTCCTGGATGAAGAGAATATCCACTCCGCTGGTGGGGAGCCACCGCTCCAGAATGGGCAGGCGGCTCCGCACGGAGTTGACGTTAAATGTCGCTAATCGCATAACGCTTTAAGACTTCCTTTCGGGGGTTTCAGAGGGTCAGTGTCCCCCTGAGCTTCAATCAGAGTCCCTTTTTCCCCGCCTGCTCGCGAAGGACGCGGCGCAAAATCTTTCCCGTGCCGGAAAGCGGGAACTCGTCCACAAACTCGATCCTGCGCGGCACCTTGTAGTGCGCCAGACGCTCCTTGGCGAACTTGATGAGCTCCCGCTCGGTGAGTTCGGCTCCGTCCCGGCGCTGGATGTACGCCTCCGGGATCTCCCCGTTGGTGGGGTGCGGCACGCCCACGACGATGGCCGTCTGAACGGCGGGGTGCTCCGACAGCACCTTCTCCACCTCTTGCGGGTAGACGTTGAAGCCCCCCACGATGATGATATCCGTCACCCGGTCGAGGATCTTGATGTAGCCGTTCTCCATGCGGACGTAATCGCCCGTGTTGAACCATTCGTGATTCTCGCCGTCAAACCGCTCCGCCGTGATCTCCGGCGCGCGGAAGTACCCATGCGTCACCGACGGGCCCTTCACCCACAGCACACCCTCGCCCTCCTTCGGGTTCAGCGGGGAACCGGGGATGTCGTGCCCCTCGCGGTCGCGGAGCTTGTAGGTGTAGCCGGAAATCACCGGGCCCACCGTCCCGGGACGGTGCTTCTCATAGCTGGGGTTCACCGCCACCACCGGCGAGGTCTCCGTCAGGCCGTAGCCCTCCACCACGTCCTTGCCGGTCAAATGAAGGGCCTGCTCGTGCAGCTTGGGGTTCAGGCGGTCGCCCCCCGCGCAGAGGAACTTCGTCCGCGCCAGGGCCGCCGCCGGGAACTTGCCCCGCTCCACCGACGCCAGCAGATAGGCGAAGATGGCCGGCACCGCGAAGACTACGTCCACCGGGGCCTCGGCAATGGCGCGCATGGCGGGCTGGGGCGGCAGGAACGCCGGCACCATCGCCAGACGTCCGCCCTTCATCAGGGGCATGAGGTTCGTCACGGTGTAGCCGAAGGAATGGAAGTTCGGCAGCACGGTCAGGAACACGTCCCCTTCATCGACGCACTCCAGGGTTTCCCAGACGACGCGGCAGTTGTCGATGAGGTTGGCGTGGGTCAGGGGCACGGCCTTGGGGTTGCCCGTGGTGCCCGACGTGGCAAAGATGACGGCCAGCTCATCGCTCTCCGGCACGGCCGGCCTTCCGGTGAAGGCAGTCAGCGGCGTGTCCGGCGCGGCAGTGACGCAGGGCCACTGCTCCTGAAGCGCCTCCCCCGCGTTGGCCCGCACCTCGTCTGACATGACCACGGCGAAGGGCTCGATCAGGGAGATCGTCTCGGTGAGCGACCGCTGGCCCGCCGCGACGTTCAGCGGGCAGAACGCCCCGCCCAGCCGCCACACAGCCAGGGAAAGCGCGGGGATCATGGGGCCGTTCTTCATCATCACGACGAGGCGCTGGCCGCGGGAGAAGCCCGCGTCCTTCAGCTTTTGCTCGCAGTCGTCCACCAGGCGCAGAAAATCTGCCCCCGTCCGCCACGTCCCGTCCCACCAGATGCAGGGCTCGTCCTTATGCGCTTCAATGCTCGCTCCAATGAGCTGTTCCAGTCTCTCAGACATAACCGTTCTCCTCTATACCTTAATTTTTATTGGCCTTACTCCCGGCCTTCTCCCGCTCGTGCTGGCGCAGCACCCGACGCAGCACCTTCCCCGTGCTGGACAGGGGCAGTGCGTCCACAAACTCCACGTCCCGCGGGACCTTGTAGTGTGACAGGCGCGCCTTGCAGAAGCGGACCAGCTCCGCCTCCGTCGCCTCCACATCCGGTTTTTTGATCACGAACGCCTTGGGGACCTCCCCGCTGAGGCCGCTGGGCATCCCCACCACGACCGCCGCCTGCACCGCCGGATGAGAGGAGAGCACTGCCTCCACCTCCTGGGGATAGACGTTGAAGCCCCCCACGATGATGATGTCCGTCACACGGTCGATGATCTTTATCCGTCCGTCCACAAGCTGCACATAATCACCGGTGTTGAACCATTCTCCATCAAAACGCTCCGCCGTGATCTCCGGGGCGTGATAGTAGCCCGATGTGACCGACGGGCCCCGTGTCCACAAGACGCCCTCGGACACACACTGATCTGACGTGGGGGAAGAAGCCCCCCCACACCCCCCGGCGGTGTTTTCCGAGAGGACTTTCCCACTCTCGTCCCGAAGCTGGAGCTCGAAGCGGGGAAGCGGCTCCCCCACCGTGCCCAGGCGGCGGACCCCCACGTTCCGGTTCACAGCCAGGACCGGGGAGCACTCCGTGATGCCGTAGCCCTCCAGCAGCGGCGTGCCAAAGGCGGCCGTCACGCGGTCGTCCATCTGCGCGTTGTAGCGGTCGCCGCCCGCGATCAGGATCTTGACGTGGCTCAGTTTCTTTCCCGCGCGCTCCAGCAGCGCCGTCAGGAAACTCACCATCGTCGGCACCAGCAGCAGGGTGTCGCATTCAGACTCGATAATGGCCTGAAGCGTCCTCTGGGGCGGCATGAAGTTGGGCACCAAAACCTGCGGCGCGCTCAGGAACAACGGCAGCGTCTGGCTGATGGTGAAACCAAAGGCGTGGAAGTTCGGCAGCACGTTGAGGAAGACGTTCTCCTGCCGCAGCTCCAAAACGTGCTCCAGGCAGGCGCGGCAGTTATCAATGAGGTTGGCGTGGGTCAGCGGCACAGCCTTGGGGTCTCCCGTCGTGCCGGAGGTGGAAAAGATCACAGCCAATTCCTCAGGATCCGGCTCCGTGGCTTTCCCTTTGAAATCGGGCAGCGCCTCATTATCCGGGCAGGTGACGCAGGGCCACCCGGCGTTGGCGACGGCGTCCGCCAGGTCCTTCTTCACGGCGCCGGACAGCACCACCTCAAAGGGCCGCAGCAGATTCAACGTCTTGAGCAGGGAAGCCTCCCCGGCCTTCTCGTTCAGCGGACAGAAGGCGCCGCCCAGCCGCCACGTGGCCATCACCAGGGCCAGCGTTGCGGGACAGTTGGGCATCATGGCCACGAGCCGCTGCCCTTTGGAAAAGCCTGCGCCCTTCAGTTTGTCCTCAAAGGCATCGGTCAGTGTGGCGAGCTCCGCACAGGTGTGCCATGTGCCCTCGTGCCAATAGCACTTCGCGTCCGGGGTCGCCCGGAGGTTGGAGTCGATGATCTCATTCAGTCGTTCGGACATTTTATCCTCTCACTTCCAGAATTGGATTGCGGCGGCGATGAGGACGATACCCATCCGCGCCCCATACAAGCCGAACTTCAACCATCTTATTATACAAAAAATGCCCCCGCTGTGGGGGGGCATTTCGTCATGGCACATAAGGGTCAAGGTTCAGTGTATCGGGTTGAACTCCTCGCTCAGGAGCTTCCTGAACGCCTCAAGGTCCATGCTGCCCAGGTCGCCCTTGGTGCGTTCACGGACGGCAACAACGCGGCTCTCCATCTCCTTGTCGCCCAGCACCAGCATGTAGGGCGCCTTCTGGAGTTGCGCGTCGCGGATGCGCTTGCCCAGCTTCTCGTCGCGGCTGTCGATCTCCACGCGGAGCCCCCACTCCATGAACGTCTTTTTCAGCTCCTCCGCGTAGGACTGGTGCTCCTC
>JAEEGY010000038.1 GCA_016280565.1 Fretibacterium sp. | reverse complement strand
GAGGATTCCCCGTAGAGTATCGTCTCGATCGTCCCCATCATCTGCGCGGAGGAGTTCTCATCCGCCGTCGCCATCCTGACAGGGATGAGGAGTGCAGACAACATCATCACAACAGCAAAAAAAGTCCTTTTCAAAATCCATAACCTCCTTCTACAATGCCTACTTTGCCCTGTTCTGGGCACGCTGCCGCTCCAGCGTTGCGCCGATGAACCCGGCGAAGAGCGGGTGCGGCCGAACAGGCCGGGACTTCAGCTCACCATGGAACTGTCCTCCCACAAACCAGGGATGCCCCGGAAGCTCAATAATCTCCACAAGGTCCCGCTCCCGGCACACGCCGGAGACCTTCAGCCCCGCCTGCTCCAGGCGCTCGCGGTAGGCGTTGTTGAACTCATAGCGGTGTCGGTGGCGCTCGGTGATGTGGAGCGTGCCGTACGCCCGCGCGGCCTGGGTCCCCTCCTCGATGTCGCAGGGATACGCCCCCAGACGCATGGTTCCGCCCAGGGCGTCAAGGTGCTCCTGTTCCTGCATCAGGTGAATAACAGGGTGGAGGGTCGCGGGGTCCATTTCCTTGCTGTGAGCCCCATGCAACCCGCAGACGTTCCGCGCGTACTCGATGGCCATCATCTGCATTCCCAGGCAGATTCCCAGAATGGGGACCTTGTTCTCACGGGCATACTGCACGGCGCGAATCATGCCCTCTACTCCCCGTACGCCGAAGCCGCCGGGGATGAGGATGCCGTCCGCAGACGCCAGAAGCTCCGCCGGGGCCCCCGTCTCCAGGTCCTCCGACTCCACCGATCGGACCTCGACCCGGACGTTGTGGTGAATGCCTGCGTGGTGAAGCGCTTCGACGACAATGAGGTAGGCGTCCTTGTGTAGAACGTACTTCCCAACAAGGGCGAGCTCCACAGACTCCGGCGGGTTCACGTAGCGGTCCACAACGCGCCGCCAGTCCGAGAGGTCAGGCTCCGCGTCACAGGGAAGCCCCAGATAGCGGAGGATCAGGTCGTCCAAGCCCTGACGGTGCAGGCTGATGGGAACATTATAAATGGTGACCTCGTCCCGCATCTCAATGACGGCCTCCGAGGGCACAGTGCAGAACAGCGCGATCTTGTTCTTCATGTCCTGATCCATTGGGTGGCTCGTGCGGCAGACAAGGATGTTGGGCAGGATGCCAATGCGGCGCAGTTCCTGAACGCTGTGCTGGGTGGGCTTGGTCTTCAGTTCCTTGGCCGCCTCCAGCCAGGGGATGAGCGTGACGTGGCAGTAGACAACATTCTCGCGCCCCACGCGGTTGGCCATCTGGCGAATGGCCTCCAGGAAAGGCTGTCCCTCAATGTCCCCCACAGTGCCCCCAATCTCCACGATCAGGACGTCCAGTCCCTCGCCGGCGCGCACCATGCGCTCCTGGATGTCGTTCGTGATGTGGGGGATGACCTGGACCGTCCCGCCCAGATAGTCGCCCCGCCGCTCCTTCGCAATCACGCTGGAGTAGATTTTCCCCGTCGTGATGGAGTTCTGCTCGCCCAGCGTCTCGTCGATGAAGCGCTCATAGTGCCCGAGGTCGAGGTCCGTCTCCGCCCCGTCATCGGTCACGAAGACCTCGCCGTGCTGAAATGGGTTCATCGTCCCGGCATCCACGTTCAGGTAGGGATCCACCTTGAGGATAGAAACCTTGAGTCCCCTTTTCTTAAGCAGGGTCCCCACGGATCCCGCCGTGATGCCCTTCCCCAGCGAGGAGACCACGCCGCCCGTGATGAAAACGTACTTTGACATACCTCTACGACCTCCCCGGTATACAGACAAAAAAGAAAAAACGGGGCCAGAAAGCTCTGACCCCTGTTCCTCTTAACACAAAGGCATTACTTCAGGTATTTCAGAGGGTTGACCGGGCTGTTTCCATTGCGGACCTCAAAGTGGAGGTGCGGCCCCGTCGAGGCCCCTGTGGTTCCTACCCTGGCGACATCCTGTCCTTTCGAGACAGAAGCCCCCTGCTTCACCATGAGCGTACTGCAATGAGCATACAGGGTAGACTGCCCGTTCGGATGGTCAATGACGAGCACCTTGCCGTAACCGCCCATCCAGCCGGAGTAGGCGACCTTACCCTCTGCAGCTCCACGGACCAGCGCTCCGCGGTCAGCCTTGATATCGATCCCTGTGTGGAAGTTGCGGCGGCGGGTGATGGGATGCTGGCGCCAGCCGAAGGGGCTGTTGATGCGCCCCATCACGGGCCAGCGGTATGGCTGGTTCGCGCTCTTCACAGGAATATCAACTTTCTTGGATGCCTTCGCATTCTTAGGAGCGGAAGGCTGTTCCGCCTCCTTCTCATCCGCCAGCGCGTGAGGATTCGCCCCCGGAAGGAAGATCTCATCCCCCGCCTTGAGGGAGGCGACGTTAATCGTCGCGTTGACCTGCTTAAGCTTCTCAACGCTCACGCCGTAACGCTTGCACACGGCCTCGGCCTTCTCCCCCTTGCGCATGGTGTAGAAGATGCCGTCCTGATTGGGGATTCGAAGGACCGCGCCGGGCCGCAACGTCGCGGAGGTCTTGAAGGTGTTGCTCCCCACCAGCGTGTCCAGTTCAATATTCTGTGAGTTCGAG
>JAEEGY010000037.1 GCA_016280565.1 Fretibacterium sp. | reverse complement strand
TTCAGGTCCTCGCGCTTTAAATAGATTTTCGCGCCGCCCAGGTCCTCCGTCATCTTCTTTGCGAAGTACAGACGGCTGGGACGGCCTGCGTAGTCGTTCAGCAGGGCCGTCAGCTCTTCGTTGAACTGGGGGTCATCCTTGTATTGGTTATAAGCTTTTTCAAGCTCTATCACGGCGTTCATCAGCGTCTCCGGGATGTACTGCCCCCCGTGGACGCCAAAACGGCCTTTAGGGTTGGTCATATTCTCCTCCATACATAATTTCTAATTTACCAGCGTCCCGTCGCGTTTTCGGAAATTGCGGACGCCCGCGATAAACTGCATCATCTTGCGGTAATCCTTGCTTCGGTTGATCTCGACGCCCGAGCTGACGTCCAGGGCATAGGGGGTGGGGGTGACGTCCATCGCCAGGCTCACGTTCTCCGGCGTCAGGCCGCCGGCCAGGAAGTAGGGCCGCTTCACCAGCTTGAGGAGCGACCAGTCAAAGGGTTGCCCGTCGCCGGCCCCGCCGTCGAACAGCAGGTAGTCCGCAGAGGAGAAGATCGCGCGGTCAACGGTCGCCTGGTTTTCCACCCTGAAGGCGCGGATGATGGGGCAGTGGACGTACTCTCTCAGGGCGCAGATGTACTCCTCGGTCTCGTTGCCGTGGAGCTGCACTCCGTCAAGCCGCGCCACGTCCGCGCACATCCCCACAGCGTCAAGGGGCTCGTTGACAAAGACGCCGATGGCCTTGATGCCCTCCCGCAGCTCAGACCTCAGGCGTCCCGCGTGCTCCGGGGCGATGAAGCGCCGGCTTCCCGGAGCGAACACGAATCCCACATAGTCAGGCCTCAGGTCGTTTGCCAGCCCGATATCCGCCTCATGTTTCATCCCGCAGACCTTTATCTTGACCGCCATAACTCTCGTCCCCTCTCAGTGCATTCAGCGCGGCTCGTTTGTCCGGCGAGGTCATCAGCGCCTCACCGACCAGGACGGCGTTGACTCCGGCCCTTCGCATGGACTCAATGTCCTCCGCCGTTTTGATGCCGCTCTCCGCTACAAAGATTATACCCTGTGGGACCAGAGAACGCAGCCTCTCGCTGTTGCCTGTGTCCACGGAAAAATCCTTCAGGTTGCGGTTGTTCACGCCGATAACGCGGGCGCCGGCCTCCAGAGCCATTTTTATCTCCGGCTCGTCGTGGGCCTCCACCAGGGCGGAGAGCCCCAGCCCGTCGCAGAGGCTGATAAAGCGCCGCAGCGCAGGCCCGTCAAGGAGGGAAACGATGAGCAGCACCGCCGCCGCGCCGAGGAGCTTCGCCTCGTAGATCATGTACTCGTCGACGGTGAAGTCCTTGCGCAGGCAGGGGATGTTCACCGCCGCCGCGATCTCCTGAAGATAGCTGTCGCTGCCAAGAAACCACCTGGGCTCCGTCAGGACGGAGATGGCCGCCGCGCCCGCCGCCTCGTACTCCTTCGCGATCTGCAGATAGGGGAACTCCGGAGCGATCAGGCCCTTTGAGGGGGAGGCTTTCTTACATTCGCATATAAACGCGATATCGTCCCCCTTCAGCGCCCGCTCAAAGGGGAAGCCCGTGCTGCAGTTCATGGACCGGGCCTCCGCTTCGAGCTGCTCAAGGGGACGCGCGGCCTTTGCCTGAGCCACGCGCTCCCGCGCATACCCGGCAAGCTGGTCAAGAAGGGTCGCGGCCATTTGCGTTACCGGTTCGACGCGGCGGCGAACTCTTCAAGCTTTTTGGCCGCCGCCCCGGAGTCGATGAGCTCCGCGGCCTTCTTCACCCCCTCCGCGATGGAGGGGGCCGCGCCCGCCACGCAGAGCCCCGCGCCCGCGTTCAGCAGCACCACGTCACGCCGGGGGCCCCTGACGCCCTTCAGGATGTCCCGGGTGATCTCCGCGTTCTGGGCCGGGGTCCCCCCCACAAGGTCGGACTTCTGGCAGAGCTTGAAGCCAAACTCCTCCGGGCTGAGGGTGAACTTTCGATACCAGCCCTCCTGGAACTCGCAGACAGCCGTCGGAGCGCTGAGGGAAATTTCATCCATGATGTCCTTGCCGCAGACCACCATCCCGCGCTTCACACCAAGGCCGGACAGCACCTGCGCCAGCGGTTCAAGGAGGAGCTCGTCGTACACGCCGAGGAGCTGGTAGGCCGGCCGGGCGGGGTTGGTGAGGGGCCCCAGGATGTTGAACACCGTGCGGAAGCCAAGCTCCCGCCGGATAGCGCCGACGTACTTCATCGAGGCGTGGTATTTCTGCGCGAACATGAAGCAGATGCCCACCTTCTCCAGCAGTTCACGGCACTTCTCCGGGCCGGTGTCCAGGTTGACGCCCAGGGCCTCAAGACAGTCCGCCGCGCCGCAGTCCGAGCTGGCCGCCCGGTTGCCGTGCTTGGCCACCTTCACCCCGCCGGCGGCCATGATGATCGCCGCGGTGGTCGAGATGTTGAAGGTGTGGGCGTTGTCGCCCCCTGTGCCCACGATCTCCAGGGTCTTCATGTCCCCGGTGTCCACGCGGGTGGCGTGCTCGCGCATGGCGGCGGCGCAGCCAAGGATCTCAGCCCGGGTCTCGGCCCGGGTGTTCTTTGTGGAAAGCGCCGCAAGGAAAGCCGCGTTCTGCGTGGGCGTCGTCTCGCCGCTCATGATCTCGTTCATGACGGCGTAGGCCTCGTCGTAGGTCAGGTCGCCCTTGCTCACGATTTTCATGATTGCCTCTTTGATCATTTTTGTGACCTCCTCAAAATATTTTGCGTCTAATTTTTAATGTAACGTTGTTCTCTCGATATCTCGATAAAATTCTTCAGGATGATCTTTCCCTCCGGGGTCATCACGGACTCCGGATGGAACTGAAGCCCGAAGACGGGGCGCTCCAGGTGGCGAACGGCCATGATCTCACCGTCCCCGCTGATGGGGGTGTCCGCCCGGGCGACGACCTTTAGACAGCGGGGGAGCGTCTCCTCCAGAGCCGCCAGCGAATGGTAACGGGCGGCGAGCATTGCCCCGGGGCAGCCGCGGAACAGCGGGCAGTCCTTGTCGAACCCGATGAGGGACTGCTTGCCGTGCATGAGCTTTTTGGCATAGCTTACCGTTGCGCCGAAGGCAGTGCAGATGGCCTGGTGCCCCAGGCACACGCCGAGGATGGGCACGTCCGTCAGGGTTCGTGCAACATCCATGCAGACGCCCGCGTCCTCCGGCCGCCCCGGGCCAGGGGAGAGGATCACCGCCTGAGGGGAGAGGGCCTGTATCTCCTCCACCGTCATGGCGTCGTTGCGGACGACGCGGATGTCGGGCTCAAGGGAGCCCACAAGCTGGTACAAGTTGTAGGAAAAACTGTCGTAATTATCGATCAGAAGGATCATAAACTCTCCTCCTCTCCGCTGGAAATGGGCTCAAGTTCCTGCGCCATCTTCAGAGCGCGCACCACGGCCTCCGCCTTGTTCATACGTTCCTGGTACTCGTTCTCCGGCACGGAGTCCGCCACGATGCCGCCACCGCTGCGGATGAAGACCTTACCGTTCTTCTTGTAGGCGATGCGAATGGCAATGCAGAGGTCGAGGTTGCCCGTGAAGTCGATGTAGCCAACCGCGCCGCCGTATATCCCGCGCTTGTCCCGCTCGATGTCGTTGATGAGCTGACAGGCCCGTATCTTCGGCGCGCCGGACAGCGTCCCTGCCGGCAGAACGGCCTCCACCGCGTCAAGCTGGTCCGCGCCCTCGCGTATCTGTCCCCGCACGGTGGACCCGATGTGCATGACGTGGGAGAAGCGCAGGATCTCGTGATACTTCTCCACCTCGACCGTCCCGAACCGGCTGATCTTTCCCAGGTCGTTCCGCCCAAGGTCAACCAGCATGTTATGTTCGGCCAGCTCCTTGGGGTCGCTCAGCAGCTCCTCCTCCAACCGCTTATCCTCCTCCGGTGTTTTGCCGCGCGGCCGCGTGCCCGCCAGGGGAAAGGTGTGCAGAACGCCGTCCCGGAGCCTGACCAGCGTCTCAGGCGACGCGCCGGCGGCCTCCATGTCGGAGCCAGAGAAGTAGAACATATAGGGAGAGGGATTCAGCGTCCGCAGGATGCGGTAAGTGTTGAAGAGGCTTCCCTCGAAGTTCGCCTCCAGGCGGTTGGACAGGACGATTTGAAAGATGTCCCCCTCAATGATGTGATGCCTGGCTTCCTCCACCATCCCGTAATACCGCTCCCTGGAGAAAAGGGGCGTAAGCTCCGAGGTCATACGTCCTCCCAGGTTTTGTCCTGGGGCCCCGATGCGGACAAGGTCCTCCATGGCGTCCAGTTCCTGCACGGCGCGCGCATACTCAGCCTCCGCGTCCTCCAGACGGATATTCACGATGAAGACGATCTTCTGACGGAAGTTGTCGAAGGCGATAACCTTGTCGAACAGCATCAGGTCAACGTCGTTGAAGCCCTCCGTGTCCGGCGCGTCAAGCCGGAGCGATGGCTCGGAGTACTTCAGGTAATCGTAGGCAAAGTAGCCCACCAGTCCGCCGGTGAACGGGGGCAGGCCGGGCAGAACGGGGCTGCGGTGCGAGGCCAGGACCTTGCGGATATATCCGTTTGGGCTGCCTGTCCCAACGGACTGTCCGTTCGACCGGACCTCGCCGTCCAGGCAGGTGATGTCCATCCGGGGCTCGTAGCCCAGAAACGTGTATCGGCCCCATTTCTCATTGTCCCCGGCGCTCTCCAGTATAAAGCAGTGCCCGGAGACGTTCATCAGGGCCCGCATCACCTCGATGGGCGTGCGGACGTCTGAGAGGATCTCGCGGCTCAGGGGGACGATGTCGTAGCGCTTATCCCGCGCGTATTCCCGGACCTCCTCAAGTGTAAGGTTCATTCTATGCTTCCTCCCTCTTCTGCCAGGGAGCATAAAAAATCCCTGGCAGATAAAGTATCTGCCAGGGACGAATATCCAAAAGAACACCCGCGGTGCCACCCTGATTTGTGGGGACGGGACTTCCCCCCACACCCTTAGCGGGGTACCAACATACCCCCGGCAACTGACGTATGCCCTACGTCGCGGAATACTTGGCTCTCCGAAAAAAAGTGCCTTTGACCGCGCCCTCCGTGATCCATTTGACGGTTTGTTTCCCTCCCGGCTTCCACCTTTGGGATGAAGGACTCCCTCTGCCGGGCTCTCTGTGGAGGCATCGCCGTCTTTATCTTCACTTCAGCGGTTTCACAATATTCAATTGCGGTACATTATAGACGCAGTTCCCGTTTTTGGCAAGGAGGAATTGAAGAGGGGAAAAACAACGCCGGGAACATACAAGGGTACAGAACGATGTCCCATGATGGAGGAGTGGGGCACGTTCACCCGCGGCGGCTCCGTTATGGCTGGCAGTGAGCTATAATATAAGGAACTTCGGCAGAAATTGGACTCATTCCCATATCTGCCGATAATCTGTGCGAAGGCGCTTGTCTGCGTCTTCGAGGGGGGTAATGCGTCATGGGATACATCAAACGACACATGGAGTCCCTCGTCCTGGACCTGAGCGCCTCGTGGCCGGTTATTCTGCTCACGGGGCCCAGGCAGGCGGGCAAGACAACGATGCTGAAGCGGCTTGCCGAGTCCGAGGGGGCCGGACGGGGCTACGTCTCCCTTGATGATCTCACCCTGCGCGAGATGGCACGAAGCGACCCGAAAATGTTTCTTCAGCTCCACCAGCCTCCGGTGCTGATCGACGAGGTGCAGTACGCACCGGAACTCTTCACCTATATCAAGATTCACGTCGACGAACATCACCTCCCCGGCGGTTTTTGGCTCACGGGCTCTCAGATCTTCAAGATGATGCGCGGCGTGCAGGAGTCACTGG
>JAEEGY010000279.1 GCA_016280565.1 Fretibacterium sp. | reverse complement strand
TCCGCCTATGCCTCGCTGGAGGAATTGATTGACCGGCAGTCGCCGGACGCACTCTCCATCGTGGTGCCCACCAGTCTTCACTATGAGGTCGCACGGGCGGCGATGGAGGCTGGAATCCATGTGCTGGTGGAGAAGACGGTGACCACCCGCCCGGAGGAGGCCGAGGAACGTCTTCGGCTTGCGGCGGAACGGGACCTGGTGCTTCAGGTGGGACATATCGAGCGGTTCAACAGCGCCATTCGCTACATCTCCCAGACGGCCCACAGCCCCATCTACTTAGAGGCCAAGCGCATCGGTCCGTTCTCTCCGAGGATCAATGATGTCGGCGTCGTGCTGGACCTGATGATCCATGACATTGATATCATCCTCTCCCTGGTCCCGTCGCCCATTGCCCGCATCGCTGCGGCAGGGGCCTGCATCTACACGGATCATGAGGACATCGCCGACGCCCAGATCACCTTTGAGAACGGAGTGCTGGCTCACATCCTGGTCAGCCGCGTCTCCGAGAAGAAACTGAGACAACTTGACATCATGGAGCGCCAGCGCCATATCACGGTGAACTATGAGACTCAGACGGTCCAGATCAATCGGTGCGTCAGCAGCAGCGACGGGCAGACCGAGATTTTGGAGACGCCACTCTTCCCCAAGAGCGAGCCGCTGAAGCTGGAACTGGCCCACTTCGTGAGCTGCGTCCGGGACAAGCGTCCCCCTCTGGTGGGCATTCGGGATGGCAAGCGCGCTCTGGAGGTCGCCATTGAGGTCCTGCGGCAGATCCACGACCGCCCCGGTGAGGCTCTGGTACGCGAGGCCACAGCATAAAAAAGCAGGGGGGAAGATATCTTCCCCCCTGTTCTCTTTTCCTTTTATGCGGCGCTTCTTAAGCGGCTGCAGACAAAAGCTGCGCCTGGATCTGAGCTTCCCGAATAGAGGCCACGACGGAGGCTACACCGTTCTTTGCGGGGTCTTCCTTCTGCTGTTTCTGCGCATCCACAACCGGCGTTCCCTGAGCGGCCACTGTGACGCCCTCTCTGTCGTCGGATTCATCAGAGGAACCGCGCTTCGCCGCGATTTCCTGCTGAGCCTGAGCTGCCATCGCCGCTGCCTTGGCTGCTACCCTACGGTCCTGGCCGGATGGGTCTGCCGGGGCCAAGGCGGCCCGCTGGACCTGCTGCATATTGCGCAGCGTCTCCTCCGGGGTGGACCCCGGTTTAAGCTGGATAGGGACCTCTCCGCCCGTGATGTAGCTCTTGCCGTCCGGCCCCTGGGTGTAGGAGTAGCTCACACCACCGCCAAACGCACCCGCCGCGGCCTGGTGTGCCGCCTCATGGGCAACGACCTCGCGCTGGGCCTGCTTCAGTTCGCGGACCTGAGCCTCCTGATCCTCGGACAATTCACTGTTGCCCGAGTTGTTCTTTCCCTTATCTGCGCTGTCGGGACTTCGGGAGCCGGACTTGTCTTCCGTGGGGGAAACTTTCTCCTGATTGGCTTTTTGCTCCTCAGCCTGCATCTCCTTTGTGGTGATGCCGCCGCCTACACGGTTCAGATCCTCCTCGCTCCCCTTCATGGTCACGGAAGCACCCGTGATGTAGCGTCGCCCGTCAGGCCCCAGGGTGTAGCTGTAGACCGTACTGACCTCCGCATTATAGCCAGTTTTTGCCCGCAGACTCTGCTCCTGAGCCAGAACGTCCGCCTCTTGCCGGGAAAGCGCGGCCACTTCTCCCTGCTGGGAAATGGAAGGGGACCCGGCAACCGGAGCGCGAAGGGAGGTAGCCTCCTTCTCCGCCTGCTGTGCCTTTTGCTGCCGTCCCCTCAACTGGACACTGGGTTCCAGATATCCAGCCGATAACATCGAAGTAACCTGCATCGTGTTCACCTCCCTGTGCGAACAAAAAAACCATTCCAATTTACCCTCTATATTTTATCACAAGATTGGGAAAATAAAAAACGGCGGAGAGTTTTCCTCCCCGCCGTCAAAATTGAAAAGGAATTACTGAGAGATCGCGCTCACCGGGCAGGTGGAGACGCAGCTGCCGCACTCCACGCAGGTCCCCTCGTCTACCTTGGCCTTGCCGCCATCCATCGAAATGGCCGACACGGGGCATGTCCCCACGCAAGACTCACAGCCAACACACACATCACGGTTCACGTTTGCCTTTGCCATTAGAAAACCTCCTAAAAAAGTCTCTGCCGATTGTTTTGCCCTTTCGGGCGGCAAAACTCCTCAAAAGTTCTGCTATTCCTATTATAACACAGAGATGGATACGTGCGTTACACCGTCTCCGATTTTTTTCCCTCCGGTCCCGTTTGAGCAAACCCCATCCGCCAGGCCATGATGGCCGCCTGGGTCCTGTCCCTCAGCTCCAGCTTCTTCAGCAGGTGGCTGACGTGGTTCTTCACCGTCTTCTCCGAGAGGACCGCCCGTTTTGCCACCTCCTGATTGCTGTACCCCTGCGAGATCCAATAGAGGATGACTTTTTCCTGCGGGGACAGTCGATCAATCAAGTTATCTGCATCCCTGTGTTTTGAGAAATGGGACATCATCATTCCGGCAACGCCGGGGTCGGCGTAAGACCCTCCCCGGTGGACGGCGTGAATGGCCGCAAGCAGCTCCGCACTACCCGAGGATTTGAGCACAAAACCGCGAACGCCCTCCGCGGACAACCCTGTCAGGTAGTTTTCATCATCGTACCCGCTGACGGCAATGGAGGCGATCTTCAGGCCCATTTCTCCCATTTTTTTGATGAGCTGCAGGCCGTCCATCCCGGGCATCCGGATGTCAAAGAGCAGAATGTCGGGATGATAGCGGCGGACAAGCCCAAGGGCTTCCTCTCCATTGGCCGCCTCTCCCAACACTCTGAGGCCCTCCTCAGACTCCAGGACCTTACGCAGCCCCTCCCGAAAAAGTTTATGATCGTCCGCCAGAATGAGGGTAATCATTGGCCGCGCTCCTTTAACTGTATCCTCATGGTTTATGGGGCTATATTTTCCTGAAGGCGGTGCCGTACATGATGACCTCTGCCGCGCCGCCGGCGACCTCGGGCGTGGCGATGTGCACGGCGTAGACCCCATCGGCTCCCAGCGTTTCCGCCATCTCCAGCATCCGGTCCTTCGCCAGCTCAACCCCCTCGCTCATCATGTCCGAGTAGGTCTTCAGTTCGCCGCCCACCGTCGCGTTGCGCATTGTCGCGGTCATGTCCCGCGCAAAGTTCCGGCTGAGGCAGCTGGTCCCGTAAACGAAGCCCAGTTCCTGCGTCCCGGAGGGGGGGAAGGCCCCAGTCGAGATCATGAGGCTCATGCCGGGTTCCCCTCCTCTGTCTCTTCTGTCCGAAGCCTGGCCACAGCCGTGCGCAGTTCCTCGGGCTGAAGCACTTCGATATCCTCCGCGTGGCGGGCCGCCCAGCGGGCAATCCCGTCCAGATTCTCCATTTGAACGGAGAGGATACGCGCGCCGCTCTCCTCATCACAGGGCTGCACAGTCTGGGTCATGTTCCAGCTGATGGTGCTGAGCTCCGGGGCCAGCGCCGCCGACACTTTCAGCTTGACGGTATAGGCGGAGGGTCCCGCCGGGAATCCCCCTGGCAGGACCTGAGGGAAGTTGATGACGACAGGCGGCGGCGTTACGGCCTTTTCGACAGCTTCTTTTTCTTGTCCCTTCCGCTCCTTCCTTTCCGAGAACAGCCGCACAAGACTCACCAGAGGACGGAGCAGCGCTGCGGCGATGAGGGCCACGATGGCGGCGATGACGTAGAAACCGTACCGCGACCAACGGTATTCCCAGGTTCCCTGCCAGGGTTCGCGGGCTTCGCGGTCCGAGATCTCTGCCAGACGGGCGATTTCCAGACGTATGGCTGAAATGTCATGTCCCTCCCCAAAAAGCTGGGGCACAAAGCGGGGGGGGAGCTCCTCCATCACCCAGCGAAGCTCGGAGGGAGGAAGGGTGCAGGCCAGTTTCCGCGCGCTCAGCGTGAGGTTGCGTGCCATCCAGGAGAGGGTCTGCAGCGACTCCTCCGTCGGGGGGAACTGCGCCAGGATATCCCGGGGGAACGAGGCGTAAATTTCAAAATATTCGTCCTCGCCCGCAAGGCCAAACCAGGTCCGGATCTGGGCGAGGCTGTTCCAGCGAAGCATATCCACGAACCATTCGAACCGGTCCGGCGAGGCATCGCGGATGAGTGGCCCAAATTGGGTGAGCAGCTCATCGTAGTCCCGCTCATTGGACAGGAAGGGGAGGGGGGCGCCATCCTTCACGCCAATGCTGGTGACGGCGTTGGCCATCCGCTCGGAGAACACCAGACGGGCAACGTCGCTGAGTCCCTCGCTGAGGGCGGCGATCCGTGGGTCCTTGGCGAGCTTTTCAGCCTGTTCGCCCATCTCCTGTATTCGGGTCAGTGCGGCGAGGTAGTTGTCCAGGACAAAGGGCTCCATTTTGTCCCAGTAGACCTCCGGGACCTGCTCGTAGTACATGGCCTGGTTCATGGTGTTGAGCTGCTGGCGCGCCTCGGCCTTCGCTTCCTCGGAAAGGGAGTAGAAGTCATAGAGGCTCCAGGCCATCAGGCCCCATCCAATGATGGGGATGCCCATGCCCACGATCTTTCCCAGTGAGTGTTTGGCGATCTTTTTGCCAACGCTCCGGGCCGCGTGGGCCGCCAGTTTCTTTTTTACATAATACGTCAGGAGGCCGACGCCCAGAGCGGCCTTGAATCCGCCCCCGATGCCGGTCTCCATCAGCAGGTCCGGGTATTTGTCCCTCAGGCTTCCATGGACGAGCTTCATAATGGCCTGTTCGTTGTCCTGGACGACGCGGCTGTGCAGCTCCCGGACCCCCGCGCGGACCATGGGGTTCCGCGCGTTGGCCAGCAGGTAGGCGCTCACCTCGTTGAAGAAGTTTCGGACCTCCTTCTGGAGCGTGAGGCCAAACTCCGCCTCGATGTCGGCGAGAAAAGCCTCCTGGGTGGGGGAGAACTTGAAGTTGATGGCGTTCTGGATGTTCTCGATGAGCTCCTCGTTGGTGGCCATCTGGATAGCGGCGGTGCCGGTCATGAGGTCCTGGGTCTGCTCCTCAAAGGCCTCGTTTACGGTCCGTTCAAGTTTTCTGGCCATGTTCTCCGCTCGCCAGTGCTCCTGGTAGAGCCGGAGGAAATTGGCCTTTGAGATGCGGAGACCCCGCTTGAGACGGACCTGATCCTCCTCGCTTATGTCGCAGGAGACCTCGGAAAATGCCCTTTGCAGGTCGGCGTTCCTCTCTTCCTCCGTCCTCACTAATCCCTCAAGCTGTAAGCCTGCCTCGCCCTCCGCGGCGGGGGCAGCCCAGGTTTCGGGCACGGCGCAGAACAGAGCAATCCCGGCCGCCAATAGCATTAAGATTTTCAAGTGATGTCTCATCATATTCTATAATTCCCTGCCTCACTTTACCCAACTTCAAAGAAAATTATACCTCAAAATTGGGCCCATTACGCCCGGATCCAGCTCTTAAACCCCTCTCCAACCACCTCGGACACGTCGGAGAAGATCACGAAGGCGGCTGGGTCGAGAGTGGCGATGTGCCTCTTCAGGGAGGGGACCTGACGCCGGGGCAGCACCACCAGCAACAAATCAATGGGCGTTCCGCGATAAGCGCCCCGCGCAGGGATGAGGGTTGCGGTGTGCCCCAGCTCGGACAGGATAAAACCGGCCACCTCTGAAGCGCGGACACTGATGACCAGGGCCTGGGTGCGCCGGTTGAAGGATCGCACCACGCCATCGACCGTCAGGCTCTCGACGTAGAGCAGCATCACACCGAACAACACCTGCTCCAGCGAGACGATGGCGATAGAGGCGATGTGAATGAAGATGTTGAGATAGAGCGACATGATGCCGACATCCACACCCCATCGTTTCTTCGCGGCCATGGCCACAACGTCCATGCCGCCGGAGCTGGCGTCGACGCGGAACAGCATTCCATAGCCGACTCCCCCCACCACACCGGCCAGGAGCGCGGCCAGCATGGGCTCGCTGATGGTCGGGTAGGGGATCAGTTCAAGGAGAGGAATCACCAGGCTTGTGAGGCCCGACACGTAGAGTGTCCACAGAGCAAAGCGCAGGGAAAGATAACGCCAGCCCCAGATCAGCAGGAGCGCGTTGCCCACCGAGAGCACCCACGCGGGGGAGATCCCCCACAGGTAGTTGGTCAGGAGGGCGATGCCCGTTACACCACCAGAGGAGAAGCGGTAGGGCATGATCAGCGCAACGATCGCGAAGCACGTCAGGACTGTCCCCACGGTTGTGTTCCAAAGCGTCCCCAGTTCATTTCTCAGATCGCCGCGAAAGCTGG
>JAEEGY010000278.1 GCA_016280565.1 Fretibacterium sp. | reverse complement strand
GTAGCCGATACCGCGGGAGAGCTTCACGTGCTTGCCCAGCAGGCGGTAGTACTCCGCCAGGTCTCCGAACTGCCCCGCGATGCCGCAGATGAGACCAATGATGAAGAGAGGATAGGGGGGCTGCTCCAGGAAATAGATCACAGCGGCATTGACGAACATGCTCCCCACCGCCCCGGCGATGAAGCCCTCCCAGGTCTTCCTGGGGCTGATCTGCTCACAGAGCTGGTTCTGTCCCCAGCGGCGGCCCACCAGGTAAGCCATGACATCGCAGCCCCATGTGCAGGCAAAGAGCGTCACCAAAATCAGCGTGCCCGTGGGGAAGTAGCGGAGCAGGACAATGCACATCCAGGGGACCGCGATGAGCAGCACGCCCGACAGCGTCCCCCCCACATTGGTAGCCCCATCGCTCTGGCCCGTGAGCTGGCGGCGCCACATCTCGATCATCAGGATGGCATAGGCGCTCAGCACAAGCGTTATGACCACCGTCATGGGCCGAAGCATCCCCCCTGTCCCGGAGAGCAGCACAGCCAGGGCACAGAGGTAGCCGATACCGCGGGAGAGCTTCACGTGCTTGCCCAGCAGGCGGTAGTACTCCGCCAGGGAGAGCAGGGCCAAAAGCGAGGCGATACTGAACCACACCCAGCCGCCGAAGTATATCCCGCCCACGACCCCGCCGGCGATGAGGAGCCCGCTGACGGTCCTCAACAGGAACTCAGGGTTTGAGCCCGCCATAGCGTCTCTCCCGCCCCGCGTAGTCCGCGAGCGCCGCCTTCAGGGCCGCCTCGTCGAAATCCGGCCAGTGGATATCCGTGAAATAAAACTCGCTGTAGGCCGACTCCCACAGCCAGAAGTTGCTCAGACGCAGCTCCCCGCTGGTGCGGACGATCAGGTCCGGGTCCGGAACGTCCGGCAGGTAGAAGTGCCGCCGCAGGTCCTCCTCCGTCACCGGCCCCTCACGTCTCTCCTGTATCAGAGTGTTCACCGCGTCCATGATCTCGGCCCGGCCGCCGTAGTTGATGCAGAGGATGAAGTCGAGGATCGTCTCGTCCTTCGTGCGCTCCTCCGCCCAGCGCATCTGCTCCAGAAGGTCCGGGGGCAGCTTGTCCTTCCTTCCGCAGAAGCGGATGCGTGCGCCCTCCGCCCTGATAGCCTCCACCTTGCGCCGGATGTAGTAGCGGAAGAGGCTCATCAGCCCCTCGACCTCCATCTTGGGCCGGTTCCAGTTCTCCGTGGAGAAGGCGTAGACCGAGAAGTAGCGGATCCCCTCGCGCTTGACGAGGTGAACCATTTCCTCCAGTTTCCTCAGGCCGGCGCGATGCCCCATGAGGCGGGGCAATCCGCGGCGCCTGGCCCATCTTCCGTTGCCGTCCAGGATGATCGCCAGATGCCGGGGGATCCTCCCCCCCGCAGGGGGATTCCTACCGTCGTTTTCTGCTGCATTCCCGCTCAATTCTATTCTCCCTTTCCTATTTCATCCAGTCGCGCCTTGAGCTGCTGCACGTCCTGCCACGTCAGGTCCTTGGGGCTCCCCTTGGCGCGGGAATCGTTGCGCAGGAGGTAGCTGGGGTGGAACATGGGGAAGAGCTGGATCCCCCGCCAGTCGAACCAGCGTCCCCGCAGGGCCGTGATGCCCTCCGTCGTCTTGAGCAGCCACTTCAGCGGCGTATTGCCCAGGCAGACCACGATACGGGGGCGGAGCAGCAAAAGCTGGGCCTCCAGGAAGCCCCCGCACATCAGCATCTCCTCCTGAGAGGGCGTGCGGTTGCCCGGCGGACGGCACTTCACCACGTTGCAGATGAAGACCGACTCCCGCTCAATGCCCCCCGCGCTGAGGATCTTCGTCAAAAGCTGCCCCGCCTTTCCCACGAAGGCCAGGCCGGAGGTGTCCTCGTCCGCGCCGGGCCCCTCCCCCACAAAGACGAGGGGCGTATCCACCGAGCCCTGACCAAAGACCGTGTTCGTCCGCGTCTGGCACAGGCCGCAGCGCCGGCACCCGGCCACGCGGGCCCGAAGCTCCTCCCATGCCTTGTCTCTCACGTCAGGGTCCATTGCTCGTCCGACTCCCCTCGTCCATCGATGTCAAGCTCTTTCAAAATTATACAGTGAAAAGCAAATTTGAGGAACATCAGATTCAATCGCTCGCGGCGCGTGTACATTCAATCGCTCACGGCGCGCGTACATTTAATCGCTCGCGGCGCGCGCCTAAATTCGAAATTTGTGGTATCCTTATCAAAGAGAAACAAGAACAAAAAAAATAGCGAAATGAGAATAGTCACTCAATATCAACCAAAGGAGGCGTAGATCGAGTGGGGATTCCACATGATCTCTGCGAGAACTACACGGCGATATTGAAAGAGGAGCTTGTCCCTGCCATGGGATGTACGGAGCCCATCGCCATCGCCTACGCGGCTGCGAAGGCCCGCGAGGTCCTTGGCGAGGAGCCCCGGCATTTGAAGGTGAGCTGTTCCGGCAATATCGTCAAGAACGTGAAGGGCGTCACGGTGCCGAACTCCGGCGGGCAAAAGGGCATCGAGGCCGCGGCTGCGCTGGGAGTCGTGGGCGGGGACGCCTCCCGCGAGCTGGAGGTCATTGCCGGAGCGACGGACGAGGACAGGGAACGGGTGCGGAAGCTTGTTCAGTACAAGTTCTGTGAGGTGGCCCTGGCGGAGAATGTCCCGAACCTCTACATCCGGGTGGAGGCCGAGGGAAAAGACCACACCGCCACGGTGGTGATCGAGGAGCATCACACGAACATCACCCTGATCGAGAAGGACGGCAAGGTCGTTTTCCAGGGCAATGCCCCCTCTCCAAAGGAGACGAAGGCACTCCTCGGTGACCGGACGAAGATGAGCCTCCGCACGATCCTCGAGTACGCTGAAACGGTGGACATCAATGAAGTGCAGGAGATACTTGACCGTCAGATCGAGTACAACACCCGGATATCCCAGGAGGGGCTGGACAACAACTGGGGCGCGCGGGTGGGAAAAACCATCCTGTCCATCTGGGGGGACGACGTGCGGGCCTGCGCGTGCGCCAGGGCGGCCGCTGGCTCCGACGCCCGGATGAGCGGTTGTCCCCTGCCCGTCGTCATCAACTCCGGCAGCGGGAACCAGGGCGTGACGGTCACGCTCCCGGTGGTGCAGTACGCGGAGAGCTGGCGCGTCTCCCGGGAGAAGATGTACCGCGCCCTCATCGTCAGCAATCTGGTCTCCATCTACATTAAGCACTACATTGGTTCCCTGTCGGCATTCTGCGGCGCGGTCAGCGCGGCGAGCGGGGCGGGCGCGGCCATCACCTGGATGTCCGGCGGCGACTACGCCAGCGTGGGGCGAACCATCACCAACACGCTGGGCAACGTGGGGGGCATCGTCTGCGACGGAGCCAAGCCAAGCTGCGCGGCGAAGATCGCTTCCGCCGTTCACGCGGCGCTCCTGGCTCACCACATGAGCGTCGAGAACAGGCGTTTTGAGGGTGGCGAGGGCTTTGTCGAGGACGATGTGGAGGCCACCATCAAGAACATGGGCTACATCGGCAAGGTGGGCATGAAGGAAACAGACCGGGAGATACTGAACGTCATGATCGACAAGGTCGACGTGGATTCCTGTCTCTGATTTAACGCGCACTCCCTGGACGGTACTGGAAAAAAACATAAAACCCTAAGGAGGTTTTTTTGTTATGGAACAGAAAGGTTTTTTTAGCAGTCTGCCGGCAAAACTTCTGCTGGCGTTGGCGGTGGGTATCGGTGTGGGGCTCGTCCTGGAGAACATGGAAGGGGAGTTCGTCTCCGCGCTGCTGAACATCATTGTCACCATTCGCTTCATCACGGGGCAGTTCATCAGCTTCTGCGTGCCGCTGATCATCATCGGGTTCGTGGCGCCCTCCATCACCCGACTGGGCAACAACGCTTCCCGGATGTTGCTCGTGGCCCTGACCCTGGCCTATGTGTCCTCCATCGGCGCGGCGTTCTTCGCCACGGTCAGCGGGTACACCATTCTCCCGTTCTTGAACATCAGCACCAGCGCGGATGGGTTGAAGGCCCTTCCCGACGTGGTGTTCAAGCTGACCATCCCGCAGATCATGCCGGTCATGTCCGCTCTGTTCCTCTCCATCCTGGTTGGCCTGGCGGCGGCCTGGAACCGCAGCAAGACCATTATCAGCCTGCTTGAGGAGTTCCAGGCGGTGGTGCTGAGCATCGTCACGAAGTTCGTCATCCCCGTCCTGCCCTGGCTCATCGGGACCACGTTCTGCGGTCTGGCGTATGAGGGCAGCATCACGAAGCAGTTCCCCATCTTCGTGATCATCATCCTTCTGGTCATGGCGGGGCACTATATCTGGCTGGCGCTTCTGTACGCCCTGGCTGGCGCTTACTCCGGCCGCAACCCCATGAACATCCTCAAGTACTACGGACCGGCCTACATGACGGCGGTGGGCACCATGTCCAGCGCGGCGACGCTCTCCGTGGCCCTGGATTGCGCCAAAAAGTCCGAGCCCACGCTGCGGCCCGACCTGGTGAACTTCGGCATCCCGCTGTTTGCCAACATCCACCTCTGCGGCTCCGTCATGACGGAGACCTTCTTCGTCATG
>JAEEGY010000036.1 GCA_016280565.1 Fretibacterium sp. | reverse complement strand
CATTCAAATGGCCAGCCAGCCGGTTGGCCGGCTGGCCGCTGAAAACCTTATCTTCCATCTCGAAGAAAGGGGTTAGATCAACTTCCTCAGCTCGTCGTGGACAAACTGCACCTTCGTCCCCACCACGACCTGCACGCTGGTCTTGGAAGGACGGAAGACGCCCGGCACACCGGCGGACTTGATCTTCTTCTCGTCCACTTGGGTGTAATCGTTGACCTCGGCGCGGATGCGCGTGGCGCAGTAGTCGAACTCCTTCAGGTTCGCCTTTCCGCCCAGGCCCTCCAGGATGATGGCGGCCATGGCCGTGAAGTCGTCATTCGCCAGCTTGACGTTCTTCTCCGCCTCAAAGTCGTCGTCCTCGCGGCCCGGCGTCTTGAGATCGAAGGCCGTGATGAAGAAGCGGAACACAAAGTAATAGACCGCGGCGAAACCCAGGCCGATGGGGATGATGAGCAGCGGGTTGACCGCCATGGGGGCCTTGAAGCTCAGGATGTAGTCCACCAGACCGGCGCTGAAGTTGAAGCCGCAGCGCACGGGAAGCCAGGCGCAGAGCGCGGCGGAGACGCCCGTGAGGATGGCGTGGACGATGTAGAGCACCGGAGCCATGAACATGAAGGCAAACTCCAGCGGCTCCGTGATGCCCGTGAAGAACGACGCCAGGGCGCCCGCCACCATCAGGCTCGCGACGGTCTTTTTATTTTCCGGACGGGCCGTGTGGTACATCGCCAAAGCGCCCGCCACAAGGCCGAACATCATCACAGGGAAGAAACCGGTCATGTACATACCCGTCACGCCCAGGGTGCCGGTGCCGGCCCAGAAGTTGCCCAGGTCGTTGATGCCCGCCGTGTCAAACCAGAAGACGGCGTTCAGCGCGTGGTGCAGGCCAAAGGGGATCAGCGCACGGTTGAGCATGGCGTAGATGCCCGCGCCCACGGGGCCCATGCCCAGGATGGAGATACCGAACTGGACCAGCGAGTCGTAAACCACCGGCCACACGTAGTACAGCACGATAGCGGCTACGATGGAGGCCAGTGCCGTCACGATGGCGACGCAGCGCCGCCCGCTGAAGAAGGCCAGCCAGTCGGGCAGCTTCGTGTCCTTGAAGCGGTTGTAGCAGCTTGCGCCAAGGAGACCGGCGAAGATACCGATGAAGGCGTTCTGGATCTTGCCAAAGGCCGCCGGGACCTGGGACACTTCCACGCCCCGGTACATGGCCACCGCGCCGCTGGACAGCAGCGTCGTGATCATGAGCCAGGACACGAGGCCCGCCAGGGCAGAGGTGCCGTCCCTGTCCTTTGCCATGCCGAAGGAGACGCCGATAGCGAAGAGGATGGGGATCTGGTCGATGATGGCGGACGCGGCCTTGATGCAGAACGCCGCGGCGAGGCTGTTGGCTCCCCAGCCCACGGGGTCGAGCCAGTAGCCGATGCCGTAGAGGATGCCCGCCGCCGGCAGACAGGCCACCGGGAGCATCAACGACTTGCCAATACGCTGAAGGTACTTCATCATAACGCAGTTCCTCCTTATCTGATTTGACTCAAGGGGGATGCCCCCCTGAAGCCTCTCTTGCAAACCAACTCAACGCCGGGTAATGCTCTAAGAGTATTATACCTGTAAACAAAACTTACGGACAATATCATTTTCCCCGGAGTCCCCGCGTTATCCCTGCCCTCTGTCCGGCCACATAAAAATGATATACTATCCCTAAGGACACACAACAAACGAGGAGGTTTTTCAATGGATTATGCAAAGGAATCATTGAGGCTCCACGAAAAGTGGAAGGGAAAGATCGAGGTTGTGGCCACCGTCCCCGTCGCCACGAAGGAGGATCTGTCCCTCGCCTACACCCCCGGCGTCGCCCAGCCCTGCCTTGAAATCCAAAAGGACATCGGCAAAAGCTATGAGCTGACCCGGCGGCACAACCTCTGCCTTGTGGTGACGGACGGCAGCGCGGTGCTGGGCCTTGGGGACATTGGGCCCGAGGCGGGAATGCCCGGCATGGAGGGCAAGTGCGTCCTGTTCAAGGCCTTTG
>JAEEGY010000277.1 GCA_016280565.1 Fretibacterium sp. | reverse complement strand
GGGTACCCCGCGTACCTGGGCACGCGTCTTGCCTCCTTCTACGAGAGGGCGGGCCGCTGCATCGTCAACGGCAAGGACGGTCGCGAGGGCTCCATCACGGTTATCGGGGCCGTTTCGCCTCCTGGCGGCGACCTTTCCGAGCCCGTCACGCAGAACACGCTGCGCGTCACCAAGGTGTTCTGGGGCCTGGATGCGAACCTGGCCTATCAGCGCCACTTCCCGGCCATCAACTGGCTCAACAGCTACTCGCTGTACACGGAGCGGCTGGACCCCTACTGGGATGAGAAGTTTGATGACCAGTGGAGCGGTCTGCGCGTGGAGGCCATGAGCCTGCTGGAACAGGAGGCGCAGCTCAACGAGGTGGTCCGCCTCGTGGGTATCGACGCCCTGTCCCGCGACGAGCGCATGGTCATGGAGACGGCGAAGTCCCTTCGCGAGGACTTCCTGCATCAGAACGCCTTCCACGAGATCGACACCTACGCCTCGATGGAAAAGCAGTTCAAGATGCTGAGGACCATCGTGCGCTTCCACCATGTGGGGCTGGATGCTCTTCACAGGGGCGCGCCGATGAACCAGCTCTTCAACCTGCCGGTTCGGGAGCAGATCGCCCGTATGCGCTACCTTGAGGAGTCGCAGATCGGCCAGATCGACAAGCTGGAGGACACGATGAAGGAACAGGTCAACGGGATCATCCCGGTGGGAGGTGAAGGCAATGCTGCCTAAGGAGTACAGGACCATCTCAAGCATTTCCGGGCCTCTGATGATGGTCGAGAAGACGAAGGACGTCCGCTACGACGAGCTGGTGGAGATCGAGCTGACCAACGGCGAGAAGCGCCGCGGCCGCGTTCTGGAAATCGAGTCGGACCGCGCCCTGGTACAGGTCTTTGAGGGCACGTCCAACATCGACAGCGAGGGGGCCAGCGTCCATTTCCTGGGCAAGGTGCAGACGCTTCCCGTGTCCCGCGACATGCTGGGCCGCGTCTTCAACGGTCGCGGCGAGCCCATCGACGGCGGCGCGCACCTCATCGCAGAGAAGAACCTGGACATCAACGGTATGCCCATGAATCCCTTCTCCCGGGACTTCCCTTCGGAGTTCATCCAGACGGGTATCTCCACCATCGACGGACTGAACCCCATGGTCCGCGGTCAGAAGCTACCCATCTTCTCGGCGTCCGGTCTTCCGCATAACCGCATGGCGGCGCAGATCGCGCGTCAGGCGACGGTCATCAGCGGGCACGAGGATTTCGCCGTCGTGTTCGCGGCCATGGGCATCACGTTCGAGGAAGCGTCCTTCTTCATGGAGGACTTCCGCAAGACGGGCGCCCTCCAGAGGACCGTTCTTTACATCAACCTGGCGGACGACCCGGCGATCGAGCGTATCTCCACGCCGCGTATCGCGCTGACGGCGGCCGAGTACCTGGCCTTTGAGTGCGACATGCACGTCGTCGTCATCCTGACGGACCTCACGAACTACTGCGAGGCCCTGCGCGAGATCTCCGCTGCGCGTAAGGAAGTTCCCGGACGCCGCGGCTATCCCGGCTACCTTTACACCGACCTGGCGACGATGTACGAGCGCGCCGGCCGTCTGAAGGGCAAGAGCGGCTCCGTCACGCAGATCCCCATCCTGACCATGCCTGAGGACGACAAGACGCATCCTATCCCCGACCTCACCGGCTACATCACGGAGGGGCAGATCATCCTGAGCCGCAGCCTTCACCGTCAGGGCATCTACCCGCCGGTGGACGTCATGCCGTCCCTGTCCCGTCTGAAGGATAAGGGTATCGGCAAGGAGAAGACCCGCGAGGACCACGCCGACCTGATGAACCAGCTGTTCGCGGCCTATGCCCGCGGCAAGGAAGCGAAGGAGCTGGCGGTCATCCTGGGCGAGGGCGCGCTCTCTGACGAGGACAAGGCGTTTGCAAAGTTCTCCACCGTCTTTGAGGACAAGTACATCCGCCAGGGCGAGTACGAGAACCGTACCATCAAGGAGACCCTTGAGCTGGGCTGGGACCTTCTGACGATGATCCCGACCAAGGAGCTGAAGCGTATCCGCGACGCCTATATCGAGAAGTACCTGAACCCGCTGCTTAAAGAGAAAGCTGAGAATACCCCTAAGGGCACAAGCGCGGCGAAGGCGTAGGGGGTGACGGGCGATGGCACGCATCAACGTCAACCCCAACCGTATGGAGCTGTCCCGGCTCAAGAAGCGGCTCTCTGTCGCCCAGCGGGGACACAAGCTCCTGAAGGACAAGCAGGACGCGCTCATCAAGGCGTTCCTTGAGAAGGCCAGGGCGGGCAAGGAACTCCGGGAGGCTGTGGAGAAGGAGCTGGCGGAGTGTTACGGCACCTTCGTCCTCTCCCGCGCCCAGACGACGCCGGAGGTCCTGGAGCAGGCGCTGATCTTCCCCGGGGCGAAGTCCACGCTCTCCGTGGACTGGCACAACGTCATGAGCGTCATGGTGCCGGAGTACGACGTCAAGCAGGAGGGCAACCCCGTGAACTATGGCTTTGTGGGCGTGCCCGTGCTGTTGGACTCAGCGCTGGAGCAGTTCAGCAAGCTGATCCTTCGCCTGCTGCAGCTGGCGGCGGAGGAGAAGTCCATTCGTCTGATGGCGGGGGAAATCGAACGGACCCGGCGGCGCGTCAACGCCCTGGAGTACGTCATGATCCCCAACCTGACGGAGACGATCCGCTACATCAGCATGAAGCTGGACGAGCAGGAACGCTCGACCCTCAGCCGCCTGATGAAGATCAAGGAGATCGTCTCGGCGTAAAAGGCAAAATTTATTATCAGGGCTCCCTCCATGCGGAGGGAGCCTTGTTTATGGCCGCCGCAGGTAGAAAGTGTGCTTGCCTTTACGGGGCCGGTCTTCTATCCTGCTGTTTTTGTTGTTTGGCTTCAGGCCGGGTTCCCGACGCTATACCCTGCCGGCCCCGTCCGACGTCTCCGTGACGTAGAAGCTCGCCGTGCGGCCCGTGCGCTTCGTGTAGCCCTCCCCCACCTCGCGGATGAAATCCTCCACGGCCGCCTCCTTCACGATGCTCACCGTGCAGCCGCCGAAGCCGCCGCCCGTCATGCGGGAGCCCACCACGCCCGGCTGGCCCCAGGCCAGCTCCGCCAGCGCGTCCAGCTCAGGCACCGTGACCTGATAATCGTCCCGCAGGGAGAGGTGTGAGCCCTTCATCAGCTCGCCAAAGGTGGCAAGGTCCCCGCCCTCCAGCGCCGCCACCGCGCGAAGGGCCCGGGCGTCCTCCGTGATGGCGTGGCGCGCCCGGCGAAGGGCCTCCGGCGTCTTTATCGCATCCTTCACGGCGTCAAAATCCTCCCTGCTGAGCTCGCAGAGGTTTTTGATGCCGGGCCGCAGGCGCCGGATGTCCGCCAACGCGGCCTCGCACTGCTGGCGGCGCAGGTTGTACTCCGAGCTGGCCAGCGAGTGGGGCACGTTGGAGTTGGTGATAACCAGTTTACAATCCCCCAGAGCCAGGGGCGCGTAACGGTATTCCAGTTTCGCACAGTCCAGCAAAATGGCGTGGTCTTTCTTCCCCATGCTGACGGCGAACTGGTCCATGATGCCGCACTGCACGCCGATAAATTTGTTCTCCGCCTCCTGGGAGAGGACCGCTAACTTCACCCCGTCACGCCCTAGGCCAAAGAGGTCGTTGGCGATGCGGGCGGTCAGCACCTCAATGGCCGCGGAGGAAGACAGCCCCGCCCCTTCCGGCAGGTTGCCCCAGAAGAGCAGGTCCAGCCCCGCGGGGAGGGCGTGCCCGTGGTCCTCAAGCACCCGGATAACACCCAGTGGATAATTGGCCCAACCCCGCGCGGGGTCGTGCTCAAGGGCGTGAAGAGGCGCCTCGACCACGCCCTTCTCCTCAAAGTTCAGGGAGCAGAGCCGCAGCGTTTTTCCGGGCCTGACGGCCGCCAAAGCCCATATCCCAAACGCGATGGCGCAGGGAAAGACGTGGCCCCCCTCGTGGTCCGTGTGCTCCCCGATGAGGTTCACCCGGCCGGGGGCGAAGAACGCCTCCGGCTTTTCGCCGCCGTAGATTTCACGAAAGCGGGCGGCCATATCAAAATTCGGGCCGCCCGGTATTTTTTTGATGTCCATTACTTCCTGCGGTACTTCGTCAGGTCGATGGCCACGGCCACAGCGATGATGACGCCCTTGATGACCTGCTGCCACATGGGCGACACGTTGATGAACTGAAGGCCGTACTGGATGACCGTGAAGATCAGCACGCCGCTGACGATGCCGCTGACCTTTCCGATGCCGCCGTTCAGTGACACGCCGCCGACGACGCACGCCGCGATGGCGTCCAGTTCATAGCCGTTGCCGTAATTGTTGGTGGCCCCCGCCGTGCGCGCCGCCTCCAGAACACCCGCAATACCGTACAGGCAGGAGGCCAGGATGAAGATGCACATGATGCAGGCAAAGACGTTGATGCCCGCCACCACCGCCGCCTCGCGGTTGCCGCCGATGGCGTAAACGTTCTTGCCGAACACGGTCTTGTTCAGGATGAACCAGATGATGACGCATATCACGACGGCGATGGGGATCAGGATAGAGATACCCTGGAACCCGTTGCCGGCGAATATCCTCATCTGGCCCAGCGCAGCGAAGTCCGGCCGCACGCCGCCGATGGGCTGGGAGTTGTTGGGGGGCATATCAAAGTACAGCGAGCAGGTGCCGTAGATGATGACCTGGACGGCCAGCGTAGCGATGAAGGGGTGCATGTCATACTTGGCGACGAGGAAGCCGTTGAGGGCGCCAAATGCCATGCACGCTGCGATGGCCGCGATGATGGGGATCCACACGCCGATCTGGGGCAGGTCCGGGAAGAAGCGGTTGGCGTAGGTCGCCGTCTGCATCATGGAGGCGGAGATGACCGCCGCAAAGCCAACCATACGGCCCGCCGACAGGTCCGTGCCCGCGATGAGCAGCGTGAAGCAGATGCCCAGCGCGATGATGAGGCGCGTCGAGGACTGGGTGAGGATGTCCAGCGCCACACGGATCTGCATAAACCGGGGCTGGAGGACGCAGATGACGATGACCAGCACCAGCATCGCCAGCAGGATGGCGTTGTTGGTCAGGAACGAACCGAAGGTCTTGCGGGAGAACACGACCTCGCCCTCATGGTGCTTTGAGGTGGCAAGGAAGCCCTTGATCGCCGTGACTGCGCCGATAATCATCAGGAAGATGGGCAAATCGTAGAGCTTGCGAAGGGCCGGCATCGACTGGCACAGCTTGAGCACGACGCCCAGCACCAGGATGACCAGGCCCGCGATGAAGAAGAAGCGGTCATACTTGGAACGCGCAATAGATTTTTCCGCCATGGATTGAGTCCTCCTTTGTTCAGTCCGCCGCCGGGTGGTCTTCCGCGTCCTTGCGGTGGCTGGCAAACATTGTGGCCAGGCGCATGATCTCCTCCTGGCTGTACTGTCCCTTTTCCAGAATGCCCGTCACGCGGCCCTCGCACATCACCACAATGCGGTCGGACATGCCCATCAGCTCCGGCATTTCAGAGGAGATCATGATGATGGACTTGCCGTTGTTGACCTGCTGGAGCATGATGTTGTAGATTTCATACTTTGCGCCCACGTCGATGCCGCGGGTGGGCTCGTCGAGGATGAGGATGTCCGAGTTTGTCAGGAGCCACCGGGCGATGAGCACCTTCTGCTGGTTGCCGCCGGAGAGGTCCTGGATGAGCGTCGCCAGCGACGGCATCTTGACGTTCAGCTCCTTGCAGCCTGCCGAGGCCTCCTCCACCCGCCGGCGTTCGTCCAGCACGCCCATGCGGGCATATTTTTTCTGGTTGGCGATGACGGTGTTCTCCAGGATGGGCAGGATGCCGAAGATGCCCGTGGCGCGGCGCTCCTCCGTCAGCAGGGCAAAGCCGTGGGCCTTCGCGTCGCGGGGCGAACGGGCCTTGTAAGTCTTTCCGTCCTTGGTGACGGCGCCGGCCTCGATGCCGCGCAGGCCAAACAGCGCCTCCACGAACTCCGTCCGCTGGGCCCCGACAAGGCCGCCGATGCCCAGGATCTCGCCCTTGCGCAGATCAAAGGACACATCCTGGAAGGAACGTTTCAGCGGCGAGGAGAGGCCCCTCACCCTCAGCACGATCGCCTCCGAGGGGGCGCCGGTGCGCGGCGGGAACTGGTTGGTCATCTCCCGACCCACCATCTGTTTGATGATCTCCTCCGTGGTCAGGCCCAGGGCCGGCCACGTGCCGACGTACTGACCATCGCGCATGATGGACACCTCG
>JAEEGY010000276.1 GCA_016280565.1 Fretibacterium sp. | reverse complement strand
TCGTCCCGATCCGGCCGGTCCCCAGCACGCCCACCGTGCACGCCGGGAAATCCCTTCCCAGCTTGTTCTTCAGGGAGTAGTCCTGCAACTCCGTGCGCTTCAGGATATGGGCAAACCTCCTGACGCTCGCCAGCATCAACATGATCGCATAATCCGCGACGCCCGTCGGCGGGTAGGAGACGTTGTCGACCTTCATCCCCAGCTCCTTCGCCTTTCGCAGGTCCACATGGTCATAGCCGATGGCCCGGCAGAGGATGTATTTCACCCCCACACGTCGGAATGCCTCCAGAACGGGGGCGGACATATCGCAGGGCGTGCTGCTGACCCCGTCGCAGCCGGCGGCCAGGGCGATATTTTCCGGCGTCGGGTACTCCGTCGTGTAGACATAATCGATGCCGTATTCCTTTTTGAATTCCTCGCAGAAGGGAAGCTCGTCAAACTCTCTGAGCGCATAAAAACATATCTTCACCGCAGCGGGCCCCTTTTCCTCGCAGATAATGTCAAAATCATCATTTAGAACCGTCCGGGAGAGGTGGTATTCTTAAGCCTCTCCCTTTATTAACATTGTATCACCCGCCGGCAGACCGCGCTCTTGCGCTCTTTTCCTTCATCTTTGCCAGCACCTGCAGGGCGCGCAGCGGTGTCAGGTTGTCCACGTCCATCTCCGCCAGCTCCTCGACGATGGCGTCCGTCTCCGGGGAGAAGAGCAGGATCTGGCGCTTCAGCGCCTCCTGCGGCAGGGGCTCCGGGATAGAGGATCGCTCAAAGCCCTCCTTCTCGAAGATCTCCAGCAGCTCAAAGGCCCGGCGCAGCACCGGCGCGGGCAGCCCCGCCAGGCGCGCCACCTCGATGCCGTAGGAGCGGTCCGCCGGTCCCGGGACGATCTGATGCAGAAAGACGATCCCGTCCGGCCCCTCGTCCACGGCCATGCTGTAGTTCTTCACGCCCTCCAGCCGCTCCTCAAGGCAGGTCAGCTCGTGGCAGTGGGTGGCGAAGAGGACTCGTGCTTTTGAACTGCCCTGCAGGTGCTCCAGCACAGCCCAGGCGATGCTCATGCCATCCCATGTGGCCGTTCCGCGCCCCACCTCGTCCAGAATGACGAGGCTGCGGTCTGTGACGTTGTTCAAAATGTTGGCCGTCTCCAGCATCTCCACCATGAAGGTGCTGCTGCCCCGCACCAGGTCGTCCCGCGCGCCGATACGCGTGAAGACGCGGTCCACCAGGCCAAAGGACGCCTCCTCCGCAGGGACCCACATCCCCGCCTGAGCCATGATGGACAACAGCGCCGTCATGCGGAGCCAGGTGGATTTGCCCGCCATGTTGGGCCCCGTGAGGATGATGACGCGGGCGTTTTCGCCTCCTAAAAGGACATCGTTGGGGACGAAGCTGGTGTCCGTCAGGGTCGTCTCCAGCACCGGGTGGCGACCGCCCCGTATCATGAGCCCCATGGACTCGTCCACCCTGGGGCGCGTGTAATTACGCTCCCTCGCGATAGAACCGCAGGACGTCAGGCAGTCCAGAATGCCCAGCAGCCGCCCCGTCATTTGAAGGGCCGCTCCCTCCTCAACGACACGCTCGACGACATCCTGATAGAGCCCGGCCTCGATCCTCGCGATCTCGTCCTCGCTGCGCGCCATCTTGTCCTGAAACTCCCGGAGCTCCGCCGTCACATAGCGTTCGGCGTTGACCAGCGTCTGACGGCGTTCAAAGTGATCCGGCACCGTCGCCAGCCCCGCCTTGCCGATCTCAAGATAGTAGCCGAAGGCGCGGTTGTACCCCGTCCTCAGCCGAGGGGACCCGCAGGCCGCCCGTTCTTTTTCCAGATATTCGGCAAGCCACGCCTCTCCCTTCCCGGATACGTCGCGCCACGAGGCAAGCTCCTCGTTGAAGTCCGACCGAATGACCGGCCCCATGCCCAGCGTGCGGGGAAGGTCCTCCTCCAGGGCCCCGTCCAGATATTCCCGCAGGGGGGCCAGGTCAGGGAAGGAGGCCAACAGCCCGGCCAGGGGCTCCGGGAAGGTCAGGACCGTCAGGCCGGGCAGCAGGCGCAGGGTGTCGCGCAGGGCGGCCAGGTCCCGGGGGCCTCCCGCCCCAAGGGACAGCCGGGACAGGGCACGTTCCACGTCCCGCGTGCCGGCAAGAAGGTCCTGAAGCCGGGACATATCCGCAGGGGCCTCCACGAGGAGCCCGATCGCATCCTGTCTCCGCGCGATGGCCTCCACGTCCATCAGGGGACGCAGCAGCCACTCCCGCAGCGTCCTTCGGCCCATGGGCGTGCGGCACCGGTCCAGACAGGAGAGGAGCGAGGGGCCGGAGGCCGTCTCCGGGATGAGCTCAAGGTTGCGCTGGGCCGCGGCGTCGAGGCTCATGCGGCCCTTCGCCTGAAGCGGCGTGACACGCAGAACGTGGCGGACAGCGCTGAACTGCGTCGCTGAGAGGTAGTCCAGCACAGCCCACGCGGGCCCCACGCAGGGATCGTCCTCGTCAATGCCAAATCCGGCCAGGCGGGCCGGTTCCCCGGAATGTCCCAACGCCGAGGCCAGACGGCGGGCGGCGTTCTCCGTCTTGAAGGACTCCAGGGCGGCGGGGCGAAGGGCGTATTCCCGGACGAAGCCCGGCAGTTTTTTTTCTGACACGTTGGAGGGATAAAGCACCTCGCCCGGGGCAAAGGCTGAGAGCAGCGCGGCAGCCTCCCGGTCGGGAAGTGTCCCCGCCTCAAGGCGGCCCGTGTCCACGGAGAGGAGAGCCACAGCCAGACAGCCGGGCAGGGGCAGGACGGCGGCCAGATGACCGGCCCCGCTTTCCTCCTCCGGGACGTAGGTCCCTGGCGTCACCACCCGCACCACGCGCCGCTCCACGATGCCTTTGGCCGGGACCTCACCGATCTGCTCGCAGACCGCGGCCCGATAGCCCGCCTTGATGAGACGGCCAAGGTAGAGGTTCAGTGCGTGGTGGGGCACTCCGGCCATGGGGATCTTCTTCTCGGAGTCGCGGGCGGTCAGGGCGATGTCCAGCACCGACGCGGCCACGCGGGCGTCGTCGAAGAACAGCTCGTAGAAGTCCCCCATGCGGAAGAGGAGCAGCGCATCAGGGTACTGATCCTTGAACTTCCAATATTGGTCCATCCAGGGCGTCAGTTTAACGTCATCAGGTATTGTCATGTTATCCCCCTATTCCTCCGGAGCACTGTTCCATGCGTCCGCGCCGCTCAGGTTTTCCAGTGCGTTCAGCACCTTGCTATAAAGGTCCGGCACGTCCTTTCGGAGCTGGGCTATCCACTCTCTCACGTTCTGGCGCTCCGTGTGCCCCGCGTAGGGGCAGGAAGTCCCAAGAATGGGAAGGTCCAGCCGCCGCGCCTCGTCAATGATGGCTGCCTCCGTTGAGAGGACGAGAGGACGGATGACCGTCACGCCGGTCCGGGACATGGGGACGGCGGGCAGAAAACTCCGTGCCCGCCCTGCCCGCAACAAATTCATGAAGAAGGACTCCACCGCGTCGTCCAGAGAATGCCCCAGGGCCAGCTTGTTGAAACCCTGCTCCGCCGCCCAGGCACACAGACGCCCGCGCCGCATATTGGCGCAGAAACTGCAAGGCGAACGCTCGCCTCGCTCCTCAATGATCTCCATTATGGGCTGTTCCAGAACGGTGTAGGGCACTCCCCGCGCGGCGCAGTAGTCCGTCAGGGACACGGTGTCCATCCCTGTGAGGCCCACTGTACAGGCGGCCAGCTCAAATTTCACGGGGCTCCGCCGCCGGAGATCAGAGAGAGCGTGAAGGAGGACGAGGCTGTCCTTCCCTCCGGAGAGCCCGACCAGAACGCGGTCCTCCGGCGAAATCATCGCCCAGCGCGCCAG
>JAEEGY010000275.1 GCA_016280565.1 Fretibacterium sp. | reverse complement strand
CTGGGGAGGGAGTTCCCAGGGGCTATCCCCCCCCCGAGCTTCCATCCCGAGGGAGGGCAAAGAATGTTATTTTCCGCTGCCGCTTCTCTGGTATCCGTAGCCATCGCCTTTTATGCAACGGCAAGCCTGATCGTCCCGCTCAGGGTCCCCGCCGTCTGGAAGGTCGCCGGCGCCACGCTTCTGCTACTTGGCGCCTTCAAAAACACCCTGTTTCAGATGCTCGGCGGCGGGATGTTCTTCGCCCCCAATCTGCCCCATGGAGTGATACTGGCCGGAGCACTGCTCTACAACCTGCTCATCGTGGCGTTGTTCCTGTCGGTGGTGAAGGATGCCGTCTGGCTCCTCTGGAAGGCCAGTCATTTTCTGGGCGTGTGCCGGGGGGCCTTCCCGGCGGGCAAAGCCTCTGCGGCCGTCCTCGTCCTCGCCGCTGTCCTCACCCTGTACGGCACATGGGAGGCCGTCCGCATTCCCGACGTGGCTGCCCGGGACGTGTTCCTTCCGGGGCTTTCGGAGGGATTTGAGGGAAAGAAGATCGCCCTGCTGGTTGACCTGCACGCCAGCGCGCTCAACCGCCGGCCGTTCATCCAGGCCATCGTGGAGAGGACAAACGCGCTCTCGCCGGATATCGTGCTGATCCCGGGGGACTTTGTCGACGGGCTGGCACGGGACAGGAAGGACGACCTGGAGCCCCTGAGCCGCCTCCGCGCGCCCCTGGGCGTCTGGGGCACATCAGGAAACCATGAATATTACTCCGGCTATGCGGACTGGGCAAAACTGCTCACGGAGTGGGGCGTCGCCCTGCTGGAGAACCGCCACACCGTCCTGACCTCCGCCGGCGGGAAGCTCGTCATCGCCGGAGTCCCAGACCCGCAGGGACCCCGGTTCGGGTTTGCCGGGCCCGACGTGAAAGAGGCGCTCCGCGGCGCGCCGGCGGGCGTCCCTGTCATCCTCATGGCCCATCGCCCCGAGGACGCGGCGAAGAATGCGGAGGCCGGAGTTTCACTTCAGCTCTCCGGCCACACCCACGGCGGGATGATGCCCGTCCTTGACAAAATCGTGGAGCGCCTCAACGGAGGCTACGTCCGCGGGTGGTACGACGTCGGGGGACAGGTTTCAGGGCGGTCAGCCCTGAGCTTTAAAATGAAGCTGTACGTCAGCCCGGGCACGTCCCTGTGGAACGGTTTCCCCATGCGCCTGTTGGACCCCGCGGAGATCACCCTGCTGACTTTGCACAGAACCAGGTAGCCCAGCGCGGGGCGCCCCTGTAGGGGATATTACCCCCGCTCAACAGGTTTCAGGCCTCCGGGAAACGTCCCGCGCTTCCCTCCGGCATAGCCGACCGACCGAGCGCCGCCCTCCCTTGGGGGGAGTGCGTGAGCCCGGTCGTCTGGCCAGCCGGTTCAGCCCTGAGCTTTAAACAGGACATCGAGGCAAGCGTCGCTCAAAGCCTGGATGCTGGATATCTGCCGCTCCGCAGGCAGTCCCGACGCGGCATAGGCCAGGGGAAGCTCGGTGCAGGCGGTGGCGACCGCCGCCTCGTTTTCACTCCAGAGCTCCTCCACAACGCCCTTTATGATCTTCCCGGCCTGCTCCATCTGCCCCGCCTTGACGGCGCGGAGGCTGCTCTGGAGCCGCTCCTGCTGGCTGTCGGAGGGCTCAAGGAAATGATAGCCCAGCTTTTCCGCGCAGTTGGGATAGATGCGGCACTTCTTGGTCCCTGATGTGGCCAGGAGCCAGGCCCCTCCCGGGCTCAGCCGCCGGGCCGCCCTCACCGTAGCCTCGACGATATGGACCAGCGGCACGGGCAGCTCCTGCCGGAAGCTGTCGATAAAAAAATGCGCCGTGTTGCACGGCACGGCCAGAACATCGGCCCCCCATCCGGCAAGCTGGAGCAGGTTGCGTTTGATGACGTCTGCGGGGCTGGGACCGATGCCCTGGATGGCGTCGCTGCGATCCGGCGTCTCCGGGTCGGAGATCATGAAAATGCGCGGATGTTCCGCGTCGTTTTTCGCAGGGGCATCACGCGCCAGGATGCGCAGGAACTCGGCGGCGGCGGCGGGCCCCATCCCTCCCAGGACACCCAGGGTCTTCTTGGGTTTCAACAACATGACAACGCCTCCCTCACTCTGCAGTTCCAACAAAGGGGCCAGAGGCAGCTGCCTCTGGCCCGCATATTTTTTGATATTTACCTGTTAAGCCTGGCTGTGCGCCATCATGACGGCGCCCGCGATGGAGAGCAGTTTCGCCCGCATGGGGTCGGCGCGGCTGGTCAGGATGACCGGGGCCGCGGCGCCGATGATGAGGCCGGCCGTCTCGCTGCCCTTGGCAAAGTAGGTGATGGACTTCGCCAGGGCGTTGCCCACCTCGATCTGCGGCACAAACAGGATGTCCGCGTGCCCCGCAACAGGCGAGTCGATGTGCTTGATCTTCGCGGCTTCCTCGTTGATGGCGTTGTCCAGCGCCAGGGGCCCGTCCACAACGCAGTTCTTGATCTGCCCGCGGCGGTTCATCTGGACAAGGGCGCAGGCGTCCAGCGTGCAGGGCATGTCAGGGTTGACGACCTCCACGGCGGACAGGCACGCCACCTTCGGGCACTCCACGCCCAGCGAACGGGCGAAGTTCACCGTGTTCTGCACGATATCGGCCTTCTGCTTCAGCTCGGGATACATATTGAACGCGCCGTCCGCGATGAAGAGGACGCGATCAATGCCGGGGATGGAGTGGAAATAGCAGTGGGAGATGACGCGCCCGCTGCGGAGGCCGATCTCCTTGTTCAGCATCCCGCGGAGGAAGTGGTCCGTGTGGAGCTGGCCCTTCATGTAGATGTCCGCGCGCTTGGAGGAGACCTCCGCCACGGCCACAAGACCGCACTTCGCCTCGTTCTTCTCCTCAATGATGTGGTAGTCAGACTCTGACGCGCCGGCCTGGGCAATGCAGGCCTTGACCTTCTCCGGGTTGCCGACCAGCGTGGCATCGACAAGGCCCATCTTGCGGGCCTCCTCGATGGCGGAGATCAGCCCGGCATCCTCGGCCATGGCAACGGACAGGCGCTTCTTGCCCTTGCTTGCACAGAGCTTCTTGGCCTCTTCGATAAGCTGTGAAAGTGAACGAACTTGTTCCATGATACAACAACTCCTTCTTGGGATATAGTTTTCAATTTTTGGGCGGACCGGGGGGGCACTGGCCCCCTGAGCTTTGATCCGTCACTCCAGCCACTTTTCGATATGCTGGAGATAGAGCTCCGAGAGCCGTCTCGTCACAGGGCCGGGTCTCCCCGTGCCAATGACGATACCGCCGATGCGCACGACGGGCAGGACCTTCTTGACGCTCCCCGTGATGAACGCCTCGCTGGCGGCGGAAAGCTCCGGCCACAGCGGGCAGCGCTCCTCGGTCTCAATCCCCTCACTGTGGGCCAGCTCAAGGATAGCCCCTCGCGTCGTGCCCTTGAGCACGCGGGTCAGCGGGGCCGTGACCAATTTTCCATCCAACACAAGGAAGAACGTGCTGTGCCCGGCCTCCGTGATCTCGCCGTCAGGGCAATACAGCACCTCAAAGGCGTCCGACTGGGACAGGTTGTAGCTCGACCGGTAGTCCACGCTCTTCACGGACGGGTCGTCGCGGCCGCAGGGCAGCGGGTCCAGCGCCACACCCTTTTCGTAAACCTCTTTGTGGGGGACATCCTGTTCCTCGAAAATAACGAAGAACCGGGGGGCCACAAACCCCTTCCCGTCGAAGGTATCCCCGCCGGAAAGGTATGCCTTGACGCGCACCCCGTCCCCCGCGCGCCGGACGCCCTCGCGAATGACCTGCTTCATCTCCTCCATGGGAAGGGTGACGCAGATACGAGAGCTCTCCGCGCTTTTCATCAGTCTTTCCAGGTGAGGCGTCATCAGCAGCACCCGCCCCTCATGGGTGGCCATCACCTCAAACACCCCCACTCCTCTCTGGATGATGAGGTCGGTGACGGGCAGCCGCGCTTCCGCCAGGGGGATAAAATTTCCATCAATATAGCACAGTTCCATATCAAACGCTCCTGTTCATGCTCAGCGCGCCTATTTGCTTGATTTGGGCAGGTCCCGCGGACGTTCAAAGGGGTCGCTCTCCAGCCTCTGTCCCAGTGATGTCGTCGTTCCCGGGAAGGCCAGGATAGACAGCGACAGCCCGATCCGGTCATCGCTGCCGGAGGTCCGGTCATTTCGGTAGTGCAGGTCCCACATCATACAGTCCGTGACCCACTGGAGGCTGTAGATCACCTCGTCCACCATCGACTGTTCGATGTCATAGCTTCCCCGGACTGCGGCGTATATTTTATCGAAAGGCCGGCGCCCCCCTACGCGCGCCACGGGAAGCCGGACTTTCTGGTGGATCTTCTCTCTCTTCTCATAGCGATCCCAGAACATAGGGCTCTCTCCCCAGATATAGCGGCGCTCGTAGGCCGTCCCCAGTTCCACGATCCCCAGACGGTAGCGCAGTCCCGTAAGGCTCCGCATCGTCTCCTGGTCATCGCTGTCATGGTCGTAAAACCAGACGCCCCCCGTCGTGTCCGAGAAGAACTCCGCGTCCGTCCCCAAGGCCTTTTCAAAATAGCTGTGAGCCTCCAGGCCGTACCGGTTAGCCGACGTCATCCCCCAGTTGTGTATCTCCTCCCGGTAGTTTCCCCAGGAGGCCCACAGGGTCAGCCAGCTCCACGGGCTTGTCTTGTACCACGGCGTCTGGACGATCAGCTCCGGCCGTCGATCCAATCTGCCCTTATAGTCGTAGAAGGTGCTCTTCTGGTCCTCAATATACTCATCCTTTTTCCAATTTAGAGCGGCTTTCCAGCCATCGCGGCGCCATATGAGGGAGGCGAAGGGCCGGTACTGGGTCTCATCCCAGGCCTCATCCCAGGTGTAATCCACCCCAGCTTTGATCGTGAACTCCTTGCCCAGTTGCTGCTCCACCTCAAGCATCCATTCCATGCCGATCTTGTCCGCCCAGGCCAGTCCCAGAGAAAGCGAACCGGTGTCCCAGCCCAGCGTCCCGTTGATCCCGGCTCCGGCCCCCCGCGAGTTGCTGCGCTGGAAGTAGGGCATCAGGGAGTACCGCACCGCCCGCCGCTCAAACGAGGTCACATAATCCAGCGGCGAGGTGAAGAGGAAGGTATGCCCCAGGTACACCCGTGGCCTCTTGGCGATGACGCGCTGTCCCGGGATGAAGATGATGGATTTTGACACCAGGCGGTAGTGCGGATGATCCAGAGCGCAGGTTGTGAGGGTCACGTTATGCCACTGGACAGCGTAGTCCTCCGGTTTTCCCTTCTGTCCATGCACCAGCCCGCGTTCCACAGCCGTATCCCAGGGAATGACGTCGATCTCCCCGCCATAAACAAAGAGCGTCCCCTCCCCCGCCGCAAGGCTGGTCCGCGCCCCGGTCAGGACGCCCTCCCGCGTCAGAAGGTCATAGTCCAGGTGGTCGCCCTTCAGCGCCCGCCCGGAGGAGTGGGTCATGACGATCTGCTCTCCCGGAAGGGGCATGGCTTCCACCTTCTGAGTCTGCGCGTCATAGTCGATACGCTCGGCCCGAATGGTCGTCCCCTGGTATCTCAGCACGGCGTTTCCCTGGGCGCTGGCTTCTCCCGTCTCGTCGTTATAGGAAACCCTGTCGGCGTTCAGGACGACCCGCTCCTCCGTGGGCTCTTCGGCCTGCGCCGCGCCGCAGGACAAGAGCAGTCCCACCGTCAGCGCAAGGGCTGACGCCGTCAGTTTCCTCCATAATCTTATTCCAACGGCCTCGTCCATTGAAGCGAACCTCCTTTTTCCAACAGGACCACGCCGGCCTCATCCATGCTGGCCTCCGGCGTCACGAGAAGAAACTCGCTGTCGTAGAGGGTCAGCCCCTCCGGGAACGTAAACTCCCTGCTTTTATCGTCCCAGCGGAGCACGGCCCCTTCTAAGTTCCACGTTCTCTCCGGCGTCTCCATCGTCCCGTGCACGCCGCGGACCATCGCGCGCCCCTCGTCATGAGAGTATACGCCTTCTGCCCCGAAAAAATACCACTCGCCGCCCTCTTTGAGCTGGCGGCGCACATCCAGCGAGCGGATAGTCACGAGGTCCTTCTCCTGGTCCAGGTAGGGCACGCGGACCTGCCAAAGGTCCCCCGACACCTCCCGCTCCATCTGAAGGTTCTCCATCACCAGGCCCGGCATACGCATCAGCCCCTCGCGGAGCAGGTCGACGTCAAGATGCATATCCCGCATCGCGTAGCGCACCAGGACAGCGAACCCCAGGAAGAGGATCCCAAGAAGGATCCTGTGCCGCCGCTTCATCCGCTCACCAGACTATCTTCCACGAGGAGCCTTCCCGAATGACGCCCAGGGTGCGGGTCACCAGCGAGCGGAACATCAGCATCCGCCGGTTTGTGATCACGCGGGCCCGCTCCTCGCCGATCCACTCGATGCGGTACTCCCCCTTCAGACCGGAGCGGAAGTCCGACGCTTTTGCCACTTCTTTGGCGAAGTTCTCCCGGGAGATGACCTTTCGCGATCCCTCCGAGAGCATATCATACATCTCCCCCGCCCGGTTGCCGGCCCACATCCCAAGGAACTGCCTCAGGACGTGCTCCCGGCTGACGTAGGCGTCGCCGGTGTTCTGCGGTTTCACCGGGGCCGCCGGGGCATCAGTCTTCTTTGATTTCTCTTCCTTCTCCGGGCTGTTGGCGGCCTTAGGCGCTCCACGCTCACGCACGGACTGTACAAACGCGGCCATGTCCCGAGAGTCCTCCGCCAGCAGCGGGGGGATCTCCCGCGGCGCAGGCGGGGCAGGGGGAACTTCCGGCGCGGGCTCCACCTTCCGCCTCTGGGGCTGGGACGAGGACGCGGGCTCCTTCTTGTCCTTCTTTGCGTCTTTTGCAGACCGTTTAGGCAGGTCGACGATCACGACCTCCGGCTCAGCCTCCGTCCTGGCGGCGGCCCAGGAGAAGGGCTGTCCACCTCCCGTGAAGGAGAAAAGCTGCTCCTCATGGACTCCCAGCCCCCGGAGAGCCAGGCTGAAATCCTCATCCGGCTGTTTGGGGAAGAACACGAGCCCCTGCACAACGCCACCCGCCGGGGAGTCCAGCCTGGAGTCGTAGCGCGTGGGGCGCACCCTCTCTCCCGACGAGGTCAGGAGCGTAATGTGGTCCGACGCGGGGGCGAGGCTGACAGGCTGTGGGCCAAAGGAGTAGACACTCACCAGAAATGTCTCCGACTTATCAAGTTCAAGTTCCGAGACAAACTTCTCCCGGTAGGCGTTCCTTGACTCCTCTGTCATGCCGGTCTTCTGCGCTTCTGCCTCGACCCATGGCCCGGCCAGATCCTCCGGATAATGGACCACCCAGACAAAACAATCCCTCCCCCAGTGAGCCGAGGTCCATCGCTCCAGGATACGCAGGGTCTCGTCAAGGGGGAGATCCCCTTCGGCCGCACGCACCTGCGGGACCCCCAGCAGCAATCCCGCAAGCACGCACACAAAAAGGAAGGACCTGTGAGGGCACATCAGATGATGTCAGTTGACCCTCTGCTCCGGCGGCAGCTCAAGGGAGTCTCCCGTCCCCGCGGCAGGCTGCTGCCTTGTCCCCCGGTTAAACACATCCGCGTCACGCTTGATAATGAGGTCCCGGTCAGGGTCATAGTTGGTACCTTTCGTCTGATCGGACTCGCTAACCGGAGCGCTCTGGATGGAACCCTTAAGGTTTGCGCGCAGACTCTCAGGGATGGGATAGGCCGAGACGTCCGTGTCTTCTGCTGTCTGGATGTAAGTGATGGCCCCTTCAGGGATGCGGAGGGAGTTCCCACGGATGAATATCCCGCTGATGAGCCCAACCGGCCCCAAGATCGCAGCGCCGGCGACGCTGGCTGCCCCGGCACCGATAAGGGTCCCCTCGCCCTTGTCGCCCATCTTTCGGGCATCTTCAATGGCCTTCTTGGATGCCTCCCCCACAGTCACGGTGGGACGCTGCGGCCCCAGGGGCTTCAACCCGTTGAAGTTGAGGCGCACCTCTCCCGGTACGCCAAATCGGCCCGGTTTCTTCACCTCGCGGACCTCCGTCAGGAGGAGAGAGCCCGCCGGAGCAACAAGACAGTCGTCCACGATAATATCATCCGTCAGTTCAACGCGGACCTGATCCCCCACCTTGCTCTTTGCCGGGCTCAACTCATCAAGGAAACGAAGCTTCAGGGGCACGTCCTTGGGAAGCCGGACGACGCGGAAGGTCACAGGGTCCGTCACCAGCGTGGCCAGGAGGCTCTCGACCCGCATTGCGATCGGCTTGCCGTGCTGGACCTCTCCGCCCAGGTTCAGTTCCAGCGCCTCAAGGCGAGT
>JAEEGY010000035.1 GCA_016280565.1 Fretibacterium sp. | reverse complement strand
TGGCCAGCGTGGGGATCTGTATGCCGCTGAATCAGATCGTGGGCGCTGTGGACGTGCTCATCTCCATCGGGGCCGGGGGGCTTGTTGCGATCGCCTCCGGAGCAAGGCAGCACGACGAGGCCGACCGCATCTTCAGCACCGTCACAGCCCTGGCCTTTGGGCTGGGGGCCATGACGACGCTCCTGTGCCTGCCCTTTACCCATGAGCTGGCGCGGTTCCTCTCGTCGGCGGACTCGCTGGTGGAGGGCGGCTGGGCCTATCTCCATATCCTGATCTGGCGTTTCCCCTTCATGATCGCCCTCTCGTCCATCAGCGTCCTGATCCGCTCCGACGGAATGGCGAGCCTGGCAAGTCAGGCCGTCCTTCTGGGACAGTTCACGAACCTCGGCCTTGACCTGCTCCTCATTGGCCCCATGAAGATGGGGCTGGAGGGCGCGGCCATCGCCACGGTGATGAGCGACGTTGCCGGCGCGGGTTACATGCTGGCGCGTTACTTCCTGTCCAGGAAAAGGACGTTTCATCTTGTGGGCGTGCTCCGGGACGGTGTGATGGCGTTCCTGTCCCTGAGCTTCAAACTGATACGGGCCGGCGTACCGGCCGCGGTCAGCGTCGGCCTGATCTCCCTCAAGGTCTGGTGTATCTACGCCATCCTGGGGCAGACGGGCGGCGGCGACGCCATGACGCTTTACGCCGTGTGTATGTCCTGCCTCAGCTTCGTGTCGATGTTCATCTCCGGCTCCCACCGGTCGATGCTGCCCATTGTGGGCGTGCTGTACGGGGAGAGGGACTATCGGGGGATCCGTATGCTGGTGCGCCACGTGTTGTTCTTCGCGCTCTCGCTGGCGGGGGCGTTCGTGCTGTTCGTGTTGCTGTTCCCTCAGGCGGTGCTGACGCTCTTCAACCTTCCGCCGGAGCTCATGGCCGAGGGGTCGACGGCCATCCGGCTGTTCTCCGTCAGCCTCATCGGGGTCACGGCCACGTTCCTGATGGTGTACTACTACACGACGGTCCAGCAGCGCACAGCCGCCAACATCCTCTCGCTGGTGGAGGGCTTCTTCGCCGTCGTGCCCGCCGCGTGGCTCCTGTCAAAGGCGATGGGGCTGACGGGCGTGTGGCTGGCGTTCATTTCAGCGGAGATCATCGGCTTCCTGTGCCTGGCCGTCTATGTCCGCTTTGCCTGCAAACGCTCCGGGGGGAAGTTCTCAGATGTTTACCTGATTGAAAAGAGCGGGAAAAATCTGTTCTACGACGTGTCGATCAAGGCCACAGACGCGGACGCGGCGAAGCTCTCCCAGGAGGCGTCCGGCGTCCTGAAGGAGAACGGCGTGGAGGAGATCAGGGCGGCGAGGGCAGGCCTGGCCCTGGAGGAGATGACAGCCAACCTCGCCAGTTATCCGGGGAATAAAGAACCGGCGGATGTTGACGTGAGGATTGGCGTCGTGGGGGGTATCGGGGGGGCTTCTTCCCCTGACGTTGAATCCGGTGATGGGCGGATTATTTTGGCTCTCCGCGACAACGGCCAGCCCTTCAACCCGGTTGAATACAGCCCCGCGGAGGAGGCGGACTACCGCACCGACGGCATTATGCTGTTGAAGGCCATGGCGAAGGACATCCACTACAACCGCGTCCTGTCCCTGAACCAGACGATCATCGAACTATGAGGTGAGAAAATGAACAAGGCGAAGATAGCCCCGCTGTCCCAGACCCAGCTTGGCATTTATCTGGACTGCGTGAGGATGGGGAAGGGCGCGTATGACCGGCATTTTCTGTTCACGCTGGACAACAGCATCGACATGAAACGGCTCGCGGCGGCGATGGAGAAGGCCATTGCCGCGCGTCCCTCCATGAACGTCCGCATTGTGGAACAGGACGGGGAGCCGGGGCAGTATATCCCGGATAACATTGAGCCCTACCGCCAGACCGTCATGGAGATGACCGAGGAGGAGTGGAACCGCACCCTGCCGCGCCTCGTGGCGGAACCCCTGCAGTTAGTGGGGGGGCGGCTCTTCCGCTTTGACCTGGTGCAGACGGAGAAGGCGAAGTATTTTCTGCGGACGGCGCACCACATCGCCTTTGACGGCACAGCCTATAACTCGCTGTTCGCGGACATCGCCGCGGCGTACGACAGGCAGGATGCCTTAGCGCCGGCGGGGGCGCATGGAAGCGCCGCTTTCCCGGCGGCCAACGACCAGGACGTGACGCCGGAAAGCTACAACGCCCTGGATGCGGCGCGGGACGAGGCAGAGAAACGCAGCGGCCCGGAGTTCGAGGCCGCAAAAAAATGGTACGAGGAGAACTTCTCCGGCCTGGACGCGGAGAGCCTGCCGCTTTTTGACCTCTACGGCAACCCGGACGCCTTCGAGGCCTACGAGCATCTCTTCCCGCTGGACTATGACGCGATGCGGAACTTCTGCCACGAGAGGAAGATCAGCGCGTCGGCCCTGGCGTCGGCGGCCTTTGGCTTCACGGTGGGGACCTACACCCATCAGAGCGAGGCTCTGTTCTCCACCATTTATCACGGGCGCAAGGACGAGCGGACGGCTCATATCATCGGGATGTTCGTCAAGACCCTGCCCGTGTCCTGCCGGTGGGAAGCGGACACAAAAATAACCGATCTGCTGACCGCTCTCACGGCCCAGCTCAAGGGCTGCCGCGAGAACGACCTCTTCTCCTTCGCCGACCTGAACAAGATCTGCCCCATGAACGACAAGCCGCTGTTCGCCTACCACGGCATGATCAAGACCACCTCCACCTTCTGCGGACTTCCCTGTCAGGAGAAGATATTGGACGAAAACACCACGGGCAATCCCCTTGAGGTGGAGCTGATGGGCGAGCCATCCGGGATGAAGCTCCACATCGAGTACAACTCCGGCAAGTATTCGCGCTCCTTCATCGAGACCTTCGCCCGGACGTACGAGAACGTGCTGAACCAGATGATGAGCGTGGAAACGGTTCACGACATCCAGCCCGCGAACAGCGAACAACTTGCCATCCTGGACGGCTTCAACGCTACGGATAATCCCTACGACGCCTCTCAGACCATCGTGTCCCTGTTCCGCAAAGCCGCAAAGGAGAATGCCGACCGCACCGCCGTCATATTCAACGATACAAAGCTCACCTACCGCGAGCTGGACGATATAACGGACAGGCTTGCCGGA
>JAEEGY010000034.1 GCA_016280565.1 Fretibacterium sp. | reverse complement strand
CTGAACTACGCGGACGCGATACGCTTCTGCTCCAATGAGGACGTGCTGAAGAAGACCCTGGAGCAGTTCTACCGCTCCATCAAGCCGAACGCCAACGCGATAGACGGTTTCCTGATGGAGAAGGACTACAAGAACTACACCATCCGGGTCCACGCGCTGAAGAGCTCAGCGCGGCTGATCGGAGCAAACGCGCTGTCGGCGGACGCCCGGTATCTGGAGGACCTGGGCAACTCCCTGACGCAGGATGACATCAAGCGCATTGAAGGGCTGACTCCAAAGCTGCTGGAGAGCTACCGGCGGTTCCTGGACATTCTGTCGCCGCTTTACATCGAAGAGGAGAGGGCGCGCGAGTTAGCCCCAGAGATCTCAGTCAGCGACCTGAATGAGGCCTACGACGCCATAAGACAGTTTATCGAGAGCTTCGACATCGACGCTATCGACGGCTTCGTCTCGGAGGTCAGGAAATATCGCATCCCCAAGCTGGAGGAGGCGCGGTTCGCGTTGGTCCAGGAGTGCGTCCGCAACATGGACTGGCTCGGTCTGGAGGAGGCCCTGCGAGGTTAGCTCTATTTTGAGTCTCGCGGCGGCATAGCCATCGGTACATCGGGAGATTTTACGCCCCGACAGAAAAAGGAAGAAGGAATACTACATATGAAGAAATCGGGACACACCCATCTGTTTGCGTGGATCGCCGCGACGGCGCTGATATTGGCTGCCGCGGCAGGGGTGGTATGGGTAAGGAACGCCGGGCGGACGGATGCGCCCGTAAGCGACGGCTCCCTGCAAAAGATCCTTAACTCCGGACGTCTCGTCCTCGGCGTCGACGCGAACTTCCCGCCCATGAGCTTTGTGGAAGAGGATGAAGATATCGTTGGATTTGACGTTGATATGTTCCGGGAGGTCTGTAAGCGGCTTGGCGTGGAGCTTATCAGGCGGTCTATCGACTGGGACGACAAGGAAGAGGAACTGAATGGCGGGACGATAGACTGCATTGGCAGTATGTCGGTGACGCCCGAGTCGGCCAGGGAGATGAACCTGTCGGAACCCTATATAAAAGAAACTCTGACCTTTGTGGTTCCGGGCAACAGCAGCGTAAGGTGGCTGCGCGACCTAAAAGGCAGAAAAATCGGCGTCCAGGCCGGCTCCACGACACAGGAAGCGCTGGAGAAGCTGGATATTTATAAGGACATCGCGCCCGTGCTGTTTGACGATAATCTGACCATTCTGCGGCAACTGAAGACCGGGGACCTGGACGCCGGGCTCGTGGACTCGGTGGCTGCGTATTATTTCATCTACTCAAGCAGCGAGCGGTATTTCTTCCTTCCCGAAAACCTGGGCGAGGAAAAATTCGCAATAGGCTTCAGGAAAAACGACAAGGAGCTGCGGAACAGGGTACAGGAGATACTCAGCGAGATGAAGGCTGACGGGTCGCTCGGCAAGATATCCAAAAAGTGTTTTGGAAGCGACATCACGATAGTAAGATAAGCTTTTTGGAGGCGAAAACTCTCGATGAGGCGGGGTAAGGTAAAGATCAGCTCTTCCGCGCTGCGAGGTGCGGCGATATCCGCACTCGTGATCCTGTTCTTTCTGGGCGTGATCATCGCTTATTATGTCATGCTGACCTCCGAAACAAGGCAGAGGATCATCAAGAGCAGCGAACTCATAGCCGCAACATCGGCACAGGAGATCAACACCTACCTTTCCAACGGCGTCTACGCCATGCAGCTGGTGTGTCACGAGCTGGACAACCTGCTTCGTGACGAAAGGCCGCCGCATGAGATACGCAGCTTCCTTTTAGAATACTTCTCCGTCGTGAAGAGCATCACATCGGGCAATGCCGCCTCGCTATACGGCCTCTTTAACGGCGAACATATCACCGGGGACGATTGGGTACCGCCCCCCGATTTTAAACCAACGGAGCGTCCGTGGTACATCGACGCGCGGGCAAACAGCGGGCAGGTCGCCGTCGTCGACCCTTATATCGACGCTCGGACGAATACGATGATGCTCTCGTTCTCCAAAACGCTCTGCGACGCCCAAAGCGTCGCCGCCATGGATTTCTCCCTGGCCCCCCTGCAGTCCATCACGGAGGAGCTTGCAGCCCGGAACGAATCGGACATGGAGATCGTCCTTGACATGAAATATCGGGTCATCGCGCACTCTGACCGCTCTGAGCTGGGAAAAAGCTATCTCGCCGGGGACGGCACATTTGGCAATGCGCTTGTCAACGCGCTGCGTTCGTCCGGCAATAACTATTTTTCGTTCAGCTTTGGCGGCGCGGATTACATCGCATACACGGTTTCGGTGGCAAACGACTGGCTCTGCCTGTCCGTCTTTGACGCAACATCCTCATTCAGCCGGCTGAGGAACCTGCTGTTTTTTACGATTATTACGTCGGCTCTGGTCGTTTCCGTGCTGTCCATTATCATGTTGTATTCCGGCAGAAAAGCCAGCCTTGCACGGAAGCTCAACGAGAAGGCCGAACGAGCGGACGCGGCAAGCAAGGCAAAGTCCGCCTTCCTGTCGAACATGTCGCACGAGATCCGGACCCCCATCACCGCAGTGCTGGGCATGAACGAGATGATCCTGCGCGAAAGTGACAATCAACAAAGCGTCATCGAGTACGCAAAAAACATCCGCACGGCCGGCACCACACTGCTGAGCCTTGTCAACGACATCCTCGACTTCTCGAAGATCGATACGGGAAAGATGGAGATTATCCCCACCGATTACGAACTCTCTTCCCTCATCAACGACCTGGTCATCATGATCCAACCCAAGGTGGAAGCCAAGGGTCTGCAGCTCAAGCTCGATTTTGACGAGAAGATGCCGGGGCGGCTCAATGGCGACGAGATACGGATCAGGCAGGTGGTCAAGGGAATCCTTACCAATGCCATCAAGTACACAAAGGAAGGCAGTATCACGATCCGCATCGTCCATGAGAAGATACCGGACGACCCGGACAGTGTGTTCCTGGACTTCTCCATCAGCGACACGGGCATTGGTATCAAGCCCGAGGACATGGAGAAGCTCTTTTCGAAGTTTGAGCGCATCGAGGAAAAGCGCAACCGCAATATCGCGGGCACAGGCCTTGGCCTGAACATCACGGAGGGCCTGCTGGAGATGATGGGAAGCAAGCTGAAAGTGGAGAGCGTCTATGGCAAGGGCTCGACCTTCTCCTTCCGCCTTCGGCAGAAGGTGCTCAGCTGGGAGGCGATGGGCCGTTACGAAGCCCCCTGCCGCACATCGCTCCCCGCTCAGAAGAAGTCCCGGGAGACATTCATCGCGCCGAATGCGACGCTCCTTGTCGTCGACGATACGCCGATGAACCTGACGGTGTTCAAGGGCCTGCTAAAGAACACAAAGATGCACATCGATACGGCAGAGAGCGGTGCCAGGGGACTGAAACTGGCGAAGGCCAGAAGCTATGACCTCATCGTCCTGGATCATATGATGCCGGAGAAAGATGGCATCGAGACGCTGCACGAACTGCGGGCCGATGCGGCCAACCCGAACCAGAAGACGCCCGTGATCTGCCTGACCGCGAACGCCATCACTGGCGCGCGGGAGATGTATCTCGCGGAGGGCTTTGACGACTACCTGACCAAGCCCATCGAAGGCGCGGACCTGGAAGCCGCGATCATCAAGTACCTCCCGCCGGAGAAGGTAACCCTTCAGGAGGCGGAGGAGGCGGAGGAGAACGCACCGGAGGAGATGACGACCGCCGGAGAAGCAGCGCATCCATGCGCCTCCCCCGGCGCCAGGACCCCCTGCCCGTCGAAGCTCAGGACCTTCTACGCCTCCGTGCCGGAGCTGAACTACGGGGATGCGGTGCGCTTCTGCGCCAATGAGGAACTTTTGGAGGAAACCCTTGAACAGTTCTACCACGCCATCAAGCCGAACATCAGCGCCATCGGTGGCTTCCTGGAAGAGAAGGACTACAAGAACTACACCATCAGGGTCCACGCGCTGAAGAGCTCAGCGCGGCTCATCGGGGCAGAGGCGCTGTCGGCGGACGCCCGGCATCTGGAGGACCTGGGGAACTCCCTGACGGACGAGGACATCAAATATATCGAGGAGCTGACGCCCAGGCTGTTAGAGGATTACCGTCGTTTCCTGGACCTTCTGTCACCGTTGTACGCAGCAGAGGAGGCGGCGCGGGAAGCCGCCCCGGAGATTTCCGCCGGCGAACTGAACGAAGCGTATGAAGCGATAAAGCAGTTTGTCGAGAGCTTTGACATTGACGCCATTGACGGCTTCATTGCGGAAATCAGGAAGTACCGCATCCCCAAGCCGGAGGAAGCAAAGTTCGCGACCGTTGAGGAGTGCGTCCGCAACATGGACTGGCTCGGCCTGGAGGAGGCCTTGCGAGGATGAAAAAACCGCAATATATCCCACCTGTCCGCATGGTGAGATTTTTGGGGGAGGTGAAAACCCGCAATGATGAAAGGTAAGATAAAAACCGGCGCTTTCGCCCTGCGGGGCGCGGCGATATCCGCACTCGTGATCCTGTTCTTCCTGGGCGTGATCATCGCCTATTACGTCATGCTGACCTCCGAAACAAGGCAGAGGCTCATCAAGAGCAGCGAACTCGTCGCAGTGACGGCAGCGCAGGAGATCAATTCGTACCTTTCCAACGGCGTTTACGCCATAAAGCTGGCATGTTACGAGCTGGACAGCCTGCTTCGCGACGGAAGACCACAGAACGAGATACGCGAATATCTTTTAGATCACTTCGCCGTCGTAGAGAGCATCACGTCGGGGAATGCCGTGGCGCTGTACGGTCTCTTCAACGGCGAACATATCACCGGAGACGATTGGGTGCCACCCCCCGATTTTGAGCCCACGGAACGCCCGTGGTACATCGCCGCGCGGGCGAACGGCGGGCAGGTCGCCGTCGTTGAGCCCTATCTTGACGCACGGACGAACACAGTCATGATTTCGCTTTCCAAAATGCTCTGTGATGGCAAAAGTGTCGCGACGATGGATTTCTCGCTGAAACGCCTGCAGGTCATCACGGAGGGGCTCGCCGCCCAGAACGAGTCGGATATGCAGATCGTCCTTGACAGAAAGTATAATGTTCTCGCGCATTCCGACCCATCGGAGCTGGGCAAAAACTATATCGCCGAGAACGGTACGTTCGGCAGGGCACTTATCGACGTGCTGCGTTTGAGTGACGAGAGATATTTTTCGTTCAGCTTCGGCGGCGCGGATTACATCGTCTACACGGTCCCCGTGGCAGAGGACTGGCTCTGCCTGTCCGTCTTTGACGCGACCTCCTCATTCCGCCGGCTGAGGACCCTGCTGATTTTTACGATCGTGACGCTGGTCCTGGTCGTCTCCGTGCTGTCCCTTATCATAGGGTATTCCAGCAGGAAAGCCTATCTTGCGCAGGAGATGAAGAAGGAGGCTGAACGCGCAGAAGCTGCCAGCGAGGCAAAATCCTCGTTCCTGTCGAACATGTCGCACGAGATAAGGACCCCCATCAACGCGGTGCTGGGCATGAACGAGATGGTGCTGCGGGAGAGCAACGAGCAGAACGTCATTGAGTATTCCGAGAACATCCGCACGGCTGGCAACACACTGCTGGGCCTCGTCAACGATATTCTTGACTTCTCCAAGATCGAGGCGGGGAAGATGGAGATCATCCCCGCAGACTACGACATCTCGTCCCTCATTAACGATCTGGTCACCATGTTCCAGACGAGGGCGGGCAACAAGGGTCTGCAGCTGAAACTCGACTTTGACGGGAAGATGCCAAAGCATCTCAATGGCGACGAGGTGCGCATCAGGCAGGTGGTCACGAACATCCTCACCAACGCCGTCAAGTACACGAAGAAGGGCAGCGTCACCTTCCATATTGGTTACGAGCGAATACCAGACGATCCGAATGGCGTGTTCCTGAACTTCTCCGTCAGCGACACGGGCATTGGCATCAAGCCCGAGGACATGTCAAAACTGTTCTCGAAGTTTGAGCGCATCGAGGAAAAGCGCAACCGCAACATCGAGGGTACGGGGCTTGGTATGAACATCACAAAGCGCCTGCTGGAGATGATGGGGACCTCTCTGAGGGTGGAGAGCGTCTACGGCCAGGGCTCGACCTTCTCCTTCCGCCTCCGTCAGAAGGTGGTCAGCTGGGAGGGGCTGGGCAATTACGAGGCCGCCCACCGTGCGTCGCTCTCGGAACGGAAGAAGTACCGAGAGACGTTCACCGCACCGGACGCGGTGGTCCTTGTGGTGGACGACACGCCCATGAACCTGACGGTGTTCAGGAGCCTGCTCAAGACCACAAAGGTACAGATCGACACGGCGGACAGCGCCGACGAGGGCCTGGCGCTTGCGCGGGACAGGAAGTATGACATCCTCTTCATCGACCACCTGATGCCGGAAAAGGACGGCATCGAGATGCTGCACGAACTGCGACGCGGCAGCCTGTCCCCGGAAGGGAGAGGCGCCAGTGCCGGCGGCCAGGCCGAGGTAAACAATCCCAACTTTCACACCCCTGCGATCTGCCTCACCGCCAACGCCATCTCCGGCGCGCGGGAACGGTACCTCGCAGAGGGCTTCGAGGGCTACCTTTCCAAGCCCGTTGAGGGGGCGGCCCTGGAGGCGTCATTGATAAAATATCTCCCTCCGGAGAAGGTCGTTCTTCAAAAGGAGCAGGACGATGCCGCGGAGACGCCGGACGAGATGACAGCGCTTAAAGCCTTCTACGCTGGGATAAAGGAACTGAACTACGAGGACGCGATCCGCTTCTGTTCAAACGAGGAGGGACTGAAGGGGACCCTGGAGCAGTTCTACCGCGCCATCAAGCCGAACATCAGTGCCATAGAAGGGTTCCTGACGGAGATGGACTACAGGAACTACACCATCAAGGTCCACGCGCTGAAGAGCTCGGCGCGGCTCATCGGGGCAAACACGTTGTCGGCGGACGCCGGACATCTGGAGAACCTGGGGAACTCTCTGAAACAGGAGGACATTGAACACATTGAGGAACTGACGCCCAAGCTGTTGGCGGATTACCGGCGGTTCCTGGATATCCTGTCGCCTCTGTATGCGGCAGAGAAAGCGGCGCGGAAAGCCGCACCGGAGATATCCATTGGCGAACTGAACGAGGTGTATGACACGATAAGGCAGTTCGTCGAGAGCTTTGACATCGACGCGATCGACGGCATGATCTCAAGGCTCAGGAAGTACCGTATCCCCAAGCCGGAGGAGGCAAAGTTCACGGCCGTTGAGGAGTGCGTCCGCAACATGGACTGGCTCGGCCTGGAGGAGGCCCTGCGGGGTTAGCCTTTTTATGAGGAGGGCACAGATATGCCAGCAGAACATTTGTTAGGAAGCTTCCCGCAGGGATTTGAGATCAATGAGACCACTCTTCCGATAGTGGAAGAATTTGGGAAACATATGCCGGGTGGCTTT
>JAEEGY010000274.1 GCA_016280565.1 Fretibacterium sp. | reverse complement strand
TTCTCAAGGCCCTTATGAAGGACACGATGGTTCAGGTGGATACCGTGGAGGGCGGCGAGGAGTGCCTGGAGAAGGTCAAGGACACCGCCTACGACGTCATCCTGATGGATTATATGATGCCCCACATGGACGGCAAGGAAACGCTTGAGAATATGCGCAAGATGGAGAACTGCGCCAGCGCGGGCGCGAAGGTGGTTGTCTGCACTGCCAATGCCATCGTCGGCGTCCAGGCAGAGCTCCTTGCGGCAGGATTCGACGACTTCCTGAGCAAGCCGGTCAACGGCAAAGCCCTGGAGGAAGTCCTGGCACGGTTTATTCCCAAGGAGAAGCAGCAGGAGGCGGCTTCATGAACAACCCTTTGCTGCGCGCAGCCTACGGGTACGACGTGTGGCTTGAAGCGTCCATGCTGCCTTTTCTCTTTATCCTGGTTGTTTTCCTCTTTTTCCGTTATGCGGTGACGGCGGAGGTCAACCGGCGTTTTCGCATTGTGGCCGTTTCTGCCTTTGTGACTGCGCTTTTGGAGATCACTTCCACGCTTGTGGTGGATGGCTGGGGGAAGAGTGCTATTCCCCCTTTCCTGAACCTTTTGCTCCGCTCGCTCTATTATGCCGCTGTCAATGTCAACGCCTATCACTTGATGCGTTATATCTCGGCTTATGTGGGCGTGGACGATCAGGGATGGGACCGCGTGAACCAGTTCATTCTGTTCTCGAGCTTTGCCATGCTAATCCTGAACCTCATGCCGTGGGTGGGCGGTTTCTTCTTCGACAAGTCGTTCGTCCCAGGGGAGACGGGGCTGCTCAAGGGGCCGTATAACCTGTTCTGTCGCTTCATCTATGGTTTCTACTTCCTGAGTTCGGCGTTCTACCTTCAGGTGACGCACCGGCAGAGTTACAGCACCAGTAGACAGTACCTTATAATGAATGTGCTGTGGGCTCTGCTGCTTGCCGTCTTCATCATCCAGAATTTTCTTGCCCGCGGGATGCTGCTGACCTACGTTGCGGTGACGCTGCTGCTTTTTGTTGCCTTCTTCTGCTATGAGGCCCCGGCCTACCAGCAGCTGGTCAAATCCGAGAGGGAGCTGAGGACAGCGAGCGTGGAGGCAGAGGTGTTCACTCGCTTTGCCGAATCTGCCAAACAAGCCAAGAGCAACTTCCTTGCCAGCACCTCCCATGAGATACGAACTCCCATGAACGCCATCCTGGGCATAAATGAGATGATTTTGAAGGAAAACCGGGATGAGGAAGTGCGCCGCGCCTCGCTGGATATCCGCAGGGCGGGGAACGGCCTTCTCACCATTATTAACAACATTCTCGATATTTCCAGGGCTGAGGCTGGCAAGATGGAACTCTACCCCGACAATTATCACCTGTGGCAGTTGCTTCTGGACGTGGAGGAGAGCGTCTTTGAGACCTTTCAGGAGAAGAAGCTGGAATTTGTGCTGGATGTCGACAAATCCCTGCCGGAGCATCTCTGCGGCGACGAGGACCGCCTGCGTCAGATACTCACGAACCTTGTGGACAACGCGGTGAAGTACACGAAGGAGGGTTCCATCACCCTGGGCGTTCATGGCGAGAGGGAAGACGGCGCGGTAAAACTTCAGATCACCATCAGGGATACGGGCATCGGCATTCGAAAGAAGGACCTGGACCTCCTGTTCCAGACCTTTGCGCGGGTGAATCTTGACGAGACGCAGACCATCCAGGGTGCGGGCCTTGGTCTGACCTTGACACGCTATCTGCTGGATCTGATGGGCGGCCAGATTAACGTGGAAAGTGAGTACGGCAAGGGCACGACGTTCACCCTCTCGCTGACGCAGCCGCTGGCGAAGGGCGGCTTCCAGGGCACGATTCAGGAATATGAAGACAGGGGGCTGAAGGAATCGGCAGATGTGGAGGACGAGGGGCCCTTCACCTGTCCGGACGCCCGTTTCCTTGTCGTAGACGATACGCCGATCAACCTCGTCGTCGCCAGAGGAATGCTGAGCAATACGGAGGCGCAGGTGGATACGGCGGAGAGCGGCGAGGAATGTCTGGAAATGATGGGCAAAACGCATTATAATATTGTTTTCATTGACCATCGTATGCCGGGCATGGATGGCATTGAGACGGTGGACAGGGCCAGAGCGGAGGAGGGGGGACAGAACGTCGTCTACATTGCGCTGACAGCAAACACCGGTGCAGGGCTTCGTGATGAGTATATGGGCTATGGATTCAACGATTATCTGTCCAAACCCTTGAGGTCGGACGCGCTCCTCAAGATTCTGGCGCACTACCTGCCAGCGGAGCTGAAGATAAAAGAGCCGGACGGGGAGTCCGATGAGGTTTTGTGATAAAAGGATGGGAGGAATAAAAATTGGATGGTCATGCAGCGGTCCAATCCCAGCTGTTTGATGGGGACTTCCTCAACGCACAGATACTGGCTGATAACATGCCGGGGGCTTTCCTCGTCTATAAGGCGACGGAGGACGAAGATATCCTGTTCGCCAGCGAGGGGGTCGCGCGGATATTTGAGTGTGACTCCGTAGAGGAGTTCATGAAATTCACCGGTGGGAGTTTTATCACGCTGGTGTATCCGGAGGACATTGAGAAGATCAACCGCACGATCTGGGACCAACTCAGCCTCAGCGGCGGCTTTGATAACATAAAATACCGAGTCATCACTAAGAACGGGCATATCAAGGACATTGAGGACTGGGGACACCTGGTTCACAGCAAGGAATTGGACGAGGACATCTTCTACGTCTTCCTCTGGGATACAGAGGCACGTGAAAAGCTGACATCCCTCTTCGCCGGCCAGGAGGCCAGGTGGGGGGGGGGAGACAGGGAGGAGGGGACCGATAACCTGACGGGCCTTTTGAATATGCATGGATTCCGCATAAAGGCCCCGGATGCCGTAAGAAAATTTATGGGTGAGGGTAAAGACGTCCACTGCATCTACCTGAACATTCGCAACTTCCACACCTACAACGAAACCTATGGCTTTGCGGGCGGAGACCGGGTGCTCAAGTCCGTTGCCCGTATCCTTCAGGATACCTTCCCAGGCGACGTGATTTCCCGGTTATCCGATGACCACTTCACCGTCATCACGGCGCGGGAAGGACTGAAGGAAAAAATCGGACGAATGAGCGTCCGTGTCAGCAACATCCGCCGGGGCGTCATCGTGGAGGTGAAAGCCGGTGTTTACCATGTTACAGACCCCAAGATGGACGTCAGCCTGATCTGTGACTGTGCCCGGCTTGCCTGCGACAGCATCAAACGCGTCTATGGCACGACCGTACAGTTCTACGATGGTAAACTGGGCGAGAATCTGCGCCTCCGTGAGTATATTCTGGAGAGCTTCCCCTCTGCTTTGGAGAAGGGGTGGTTCAAGGTCTTTTATCAGCCTATTGTTGATGTGAGCACAAAACAGGTGCTCTCTCTGGAAGCCCTCACCCGGTGGGAGGACCCCAGGTATGGGCTCTTGTCTCCGGGGCAGTTTATTGATGTCCTTGAGGAGGAGCACCAGATACATAAAATGGATACTTTCGTCATTCAGGAGGTTTGCCGGGAGGTGCGCCGTCGGGCGGAGAATGGACTTCCCGAGGTTCCTGTTTCGCTCAACCTCTCGCGGCTGGACTTTGAACTGACGGATATTATTCGGGTCATTGAGGAAGCAGTGACGAGGTATGATGTCAAGCGGGACCTGCTGCGTTTCGAGATTACAGAAAGCCTGATCGCCGCGGACGCGAACGCCCTGAAGCAGGAGACAGACCAGCTTCGTCAGCATGGTTTCAAGGTGTGGATGGATGCCTTCGGGAGCGGCTACTCCTCCCTAAAGATGCTCAAGGACTTCTCGCTGGATGGTCTGAAGATCGACATGGATATGATCCACTCCTACGACAACGAGAGGTCCAACGCCATCATCGCCACGATAATCTCCCTGGCAAAGCGGTTGGGTATCCCGGCGTTGTCCAAGGGGGTGGAGACGCCGGAGCAGCTTGCCTTCCTCAAGGAAGCCGGCTGTGATCTGGCCCAGGGGTACCTCTTTGCCAAGCCGGAGCCCTCGGATACCGGAAAAAAATAAAAGGGGCAGGGGTAAGGCGGACCGGAACAGGACTGAGGGACGGGTCGGGAGCCTGCCCCTCATTTTCGATACGACATTCAAAGTCAGGAGGGCCTTTTTTGGACTTTCATGAGACGGAGGCGGCAGTCGATGACTTCCTGACCTACCTGGAGGAGGAACGGGGGCGGAGCCGCCTCACCGCGGAGAGTTATGCCTCAGATCTGCGGCAGTGGCTGCGCTTCTGCGAGGAGGAGGGCAAGGTCCCTTATCCTCCGGCCGAGGTGGACGTTTTCGCCTTCCGGCGCCGGCTGGAGGAGGAGGGCAAGGCACGTTCCACCCAACAGAGGGCAATCGCGGCATTGCGCTCGTGGTTCCGTTACGTTGAGGTGGAGCGGGGCGAGGAGGGAGAGTACGCTCTGCCAGACCTTCCCGATAAGCCGGAGATTATGCCCAGAATCCTCAATGAGGCAGAAATCAGTCGTCTTTTTGACGCCTGCCGCGGCGAAAAGCCCCTGGACAGGCGCGATGCAGCGATCTTTGAAATAGGCTACGGCTGTGGCCTGCGGGCCAGCGAGATTTGTGGACTGAAGGTGCTGGACCTGGATTTCGAGTCGCATCTTCTGCGTACGCGGGGCAAGGGGGACAAGGAGCGTGTGGTCCCCTTTCTGGGAGGTGCGGCACGAAGCGTCCGCACTTACCTCGACGAGGCACGGTCGAAACTGAACCGCCGCGGGTTGCCCTTCGTCTTCCTGTCGCGGCAGGGACGGCCTTTGAGCCGCGTGGACCTATGGCGCATCCTGCGGCGGCGGGGAGAGGCGGCGGGCATCGCACGGGCGCGGCTTTATCCCCACATCCTGCGGCACAGCTTCGCAACGCACCTCCTGGCCCGCGGGATGGACATGAGGACGCTTCAGGAGATGCTGGGCCACTCGTCGATCATGACGACCCAGGTTTACTCCCATTTTGACCGGGAGATGCGTGACGAATACGATCGCTTCCATCCCCGCGCTTAGCGCTGGCGGAGGGAGTTTCACAAC
>JAEEGY010000273.1 GCA_016280565.1 Fretibacterium sp. | reverse complement strand
GCCCCTGGAGCTGCCCCATGTGCTCCTGCTCTGCGACGACTCGGAACAGACCCTCATTGAGCCCCTTGCCCAGGCTAAGGGCCGCCTGCCCCAGCTTTACAGCGTTGAGCTGATGATGGACGGCGGGCACGTGAGCGGCTGGCTGGTGGAGGGGGAGGAGGCTAAGGCCCTGGACCAGCGGCTGGAGGGCTACACCCGGCGTCACGCCTCCCTGTCCTTCGCCGTGGGGGACGGAAACCACTCCCTGGCCACGGCGAAGGCGTGCTACGAGGCATTGAAGCAGGCGCACCCCGGCCAGGATTTCTCCCGGCACCCCGCCCGTTACGCGCTGGTGGAACTGGAGAACATCCACGATCCCGCGCTGTGCTTTGAGCCCATCCACCGGCTTGTGAAGGGGACGGACGTACCCCGCCTGCTGGAACGGCTGACGGCGGACTGCGCCGCGGAGGGCGGCTATCCCATCGAATGGATCAGCGAGGGCCGCAGCGGCACGCTCCGCCTTGACCGGAGCCGGGCCTCCCTGGCGCTGGGGGTCCTGCAAAACTGGCTGGACAAATATCTCCCCAACAATGCCGGGGAGATCGACTACATCCACGGCGCGGACGTTTTGAAGCGTCTGGCCGCGGAAGACGGCGCGGTGGGGTTCCTGCTTCCGCCCATCGACAAGGGACAGTTCTTCCGCTGGATCGTCTCAGAGGGCGTGCTGCCGCGCAAGACCTTCTCCATGGGCCACGCCCAGGAGAAGCGGTATTACCTTGAGGCCCGGAGCCTCGCGGGTTAAACCCCAAACGCCCCCCGCAGCGCCTTCATGCCCTCCTCCGCGTGGGTAAGGCTCACGATGCAGACCACAGTGGCCCACATGGGGGAGGTGCCCACTGCCCCCGTACCACCGGGGAAGGTGGAGTTGATGATCTCCACGTTCACGCCCGCCCCGGCCAGAGTGGAGAACATCTTTGCCAGCACCTGGGGCGTCTCCGGAGAACCGGCCTTCAACCGGACGGTGATAGCGGCGACCTCCGTGGCGAAGGAGACCCCCTGCGCCCCCACCTTGCTGGAGACCTCCCGGCAGAGGGGAATGACCTCCTCCAGCCGGTCCCGGCGGATCAGGAAGGACAGGTCAGACCGCCCGCCCCTCATGGTGTTCTGGGTGATCATATCCACGCTGACTCCCTGCTCGCACAGGGCGCCGAAGATTTTTGCCGCGCCCCCGGGGATGTTGGGAAGCCCCAGAAATACAACGTGGATACAATCCTCATCAAGATCAATTTTAATGTCGTTCATAATAATTTTTCTCCTTTAGGCCTGACCGCGCTCAACGACGGTCCCGGATGAAGGGCTGTTCAGGACGAAGAAGTGCGAGGCGACGCCGCCTGCGGTGAAGATGCGGCACATTTCGGACGAGAGCTGCCCGGCAGGCCCCTTGACGATGGCGATCATTGTGGGGCCGGAGCCGCTGATGGCCGTGGCAAGGCAGTCCGGGTGGCGGCGGATCCGCGTGAGGATCTCCTCTCCCCCGGGGAAGAGCCGGGCGCGGTGGGGCTGGTGCAGACGGTCTTCCATCCCCACGCGCAGAAGGTCCCACCGTCCCATCGCCCAGGCGGCGCAGAGCAGGGAGGCGTGACTCACGTTGAACACGGCGTCCTTAAAGGGCACGCTCTCCGGCAGGATCCTCCGGGCGTCCTCGGTGTGGACCTGGAAGTCCGGCACAGCCGCCACCACGTACAGGTCGTCGGGCAGCGCCGGCAGCTTCACATACCGGAGGTTCGTCCCGTCCCAGCAGGAGACAGTCATCCCGCCCAGGAAACAGGGGACGACGTTGTCCGGGTGTCCCTCGATGAGCGTCATCACGCGCAGCAGCTCCGCCTCCGGGATTTCTTTCCCTGCAATGAGCCCCGCCAGCGTCACGCCCGCCACGACGGCCGTTGAAGAACTGCCCAGGCCCCGGTTGAGCGGGACGGCATTGCAGCTCTCCAGGTGAAAGCCCCGGGGCGACAGTTTCCACTCCTGACACGCGCGGAGGTAGCTTGTCACCACCATGTTCTCCCGTGCGTCCTGAAGCTCGTCCATCCCCTCGCCACAGACCTCACAGGCGAACGTCCCATCCGGCAGAAGCTCTGTGACACTGAAGACGTTGTAGAGCGTCAGGGCCATGCCCAGCGTGTCAAAGCCGGAGCCCAGGTTGGCCGTCGTCGCGGGGACCTTCAGCGAGAACAGCGGTTGCGTCATTTCCGACGCTCCAGCACCCGCATCAGTTCCTCGTCGGTGTCCCCGATCTCGATGGGCTTTGCCCCGCCGCTTTGCTTGAGGTTCTCGATCGCCGTGTCCGGGTCCTTGAGGCCGTTGCCTGTCAGCACCATCGTTACGGTGATCCCCTCCGGCAGTTTGCCCTGCCTCTTGAGTTTCACCAGCCCCGCCAGCGGGGCGCAGGAGGCGGGCTCGGCAAACACGCCGCCCTCCGAGGCCAAAAGCCTCTGGGCGCTCAGTATCTCCTCGTCCGTCACGGAGTTGAACTCCCCGCCGGACTCCTGGACAGCAGCGCGGGCCAGATGGGCGCTGACGGGGTTGCCAATGCGGATAGCCGTCGCCACGGTCTCTGGATTGGGGCAGGGTTGGCCCGTCACGAGGGGCGCGGCCCCCGCGGCCTGAAAGCCCATCATGCGGGGGGCCTTCTCGATCTTGCCAAGCTTGAGATACTCCTGATACCCCGCCCAATAGGCGCTGATGTTGCCCGCATTGCCCACGGGGATGGCGTGCCAGTCAGGAGCATGATCATCCAGCGCCTCGCAGACCTCCCAGGCCCCGGTGCGCTGGCCGATGAGGCGGTAGGGGTTGACGGAGTTCACCATCGCCAGCCCCATCTTCCCGCTCTCCGCAGCGGCGCGGGCCAGCTCAAGCGCGCGGTCGAAGTTGCCGCGCACGGCGATGACCGTCGCTCCATACATCAACGCCTGGGCCAGCTTGCCCATGGCCACCTTCCCCGCGGGGAGCAGCACGAAGCACGGCACTCCCATGGAGGCCGCGTAGGCCGCGGCGGAGGCGGAGGTGTTGCCCGTGGAAGCGCAGATCAGGGCGCGTTTGCCCTCCTCCAGCGCCTTGGCTACGGCCAGCACCATCCCCCGGTCCTTAAAGGAACCGGAGGGATTGCAGCCCTCAAACTTGCCGTAGAGCTGGATCCCCAGCCGGGCCCCGATGCGGGGCAGCGGGATCAGAGGCGTGGAGCCCTCCTCCAGGTTGACGTCCGGTGTGGCAGCCGTGACCGGCAACAGTTCTTTATAGCGTTTCAATACACCCATCGTTCTATTCTCCCTTCATGGTTCGGAGCGGTCAGGCTAAAAAGCCGTCCCGGGGAAGCCCGTCGCCCCGCGCCTCCGGCAGGGGGGGGACACACTCGTCCGGCTGAACATCCGCCGGTCCCTCATTCATCAGGGCCTCAAACTCGCTGCCGTCCAGGAGCTCGCGCTCCAGCAGCACCCCGGCGATCTTGTCCATCAGCGCCCGCCGCTCCCTGAGGATGTCCCGCGCCCTGGCGTAGCAGGCGTCGATAATGGCCTTGACCTCCTGGTCAATGGCGTAGGCGATCTCCTCGCTGTAGTTGCGGTCCTCGGCGATGTCGCGCCCCAGGAATATCTCCTCGCGCTTGTTCCCCAGCTTCACCAGGCCCAGCTTCTCGCTCATGCCCAGCTCCGTCACCATCTGGCGGGCCGTCTGGGTGGCGCGGTCCAGGTCGTTGGCCGCACCGCTGGTGACGTCGCCAAAGACCAGCTCTTCTGCCACGCGGCCACTCAGGAGGATGGCGATGCGGTTCATCAGGTCGGAACGCGAGGTCAGGAACCGGTCCTCCTCCGGGAGCTGGAGCGTGTAGCCCAGCGCAGCGTGTCCACGCGGGATGATGGAGATCTTGTGCACCGGGTCGCTGTCCGGCAGGGCCTTGGCGACCATCGCATGGCCCACCTCGTGGTAGGCGATAATTTTCTTTTCCTTGTCGCTAATCAGGCGGCTGCGCCGTTCCGGCCCCGCCATCACGCGCTCAATGCCCTCCTCGAGCTCTTCCATGCCGATCTTGTCCTTGTCGCGCCGGGCGGACAAAAGCGCCGCCTCGTTGATGAGGTTCTCCAGGTCCGCTCCCACAAGCCCCGGCGTCCGGCGCGCCAGCACGCTGACGTCAACATCCCCGGCAAAAGCCTTGTCCTTCATGTGGACCTTCAGGATGGCCTCGCGCCCCTTGACGTCCGGCCGGTCCACCGTGATGTGCCGGTCAAAGCGTCCTGGCCTCAAAAGCGCCGGGTCCAGGATGTCGGGCCGGTTCGTCGCCGCGATAAGGATGGTGTTGCCCTTGCCGTCAAAACCGTCCAGCTCCACCAGTATCTGGTTCAGCGTCTGCTCACGCTCGTCGTGTCCGCCGCCGAGCCCCGCGCCCCGGTGCCGCCCCACCGCATCCATCTCGTCGATGAAGATGATGCAGGGCTGATACCGTTTCGCCTGGGCAAAGAGGTCCCGCACCCGGGCGGCTCCCACGCCGACGAACATCTCAACAAAGTCCGAGCCGCTGGCGCAGAAGAAGGGCACGTTGGCCTCTCCCGCCGCGGCGCGGGCCAAAAGCGTCTTGCCCGTGCCGGGAGGCCCCACCAGCAGCACTCCCCGCGGCACCTTGGCCCCAAGCTTGGTGAACTTCTCCGGCGATTTCAGGAACTGGATGACCTCCTGAAGCTCCTCCTTCGACTCGTCGCAGCCGGCCACGTCCGCAAAGGTCACCTTGGGCCGGTTGTCCAGGAACAGCTTGGCCTTGCTGCGGGAGAAGCCCATCATCCGGCCGCCGCCCTGCATGTTATAAAGGAAATAGAGCCACACGCCCATCAGCAGGAGCGTCAGGAAGAGCGTGGTGACGAGCGTGACCCACCACGTGTTCTTCTGCGGCGCCTCGACCGTTACCATTACACCCAGGGCCGCCGCCTTGTCCGCCAGTTTTCCGGCCTCCAGACCATAGGTCAGGAAGCGCTGGCCGTTCTGCATCTCTCCCTGGATGACCGCTGCGCTGGACTCCCCCGGCTGGGTGTTGTTCCTGATCTGCAAAATGCGGATGTGTCCGGTGTCAAGCTCGGACAGGAATTGGCTGTAGCTGATCTCGTCGTACTGTTTTTGCGTCTCCTCCGGCGTCAGGAACATATTCACCATCGTGACCACCAGGAGGATCAGGACCAGGTAGAGCCCCAAATTCTTAACCACTCGCCCCAAAACCTCGCCGCCTTCCCAAATTTAGCGCAGGGGAGGTACCCCCCGCACCCCCTGAAACAGGGCATCTCTCACCCCGCACCTGTACCCTGCGGGCAGAAATGTCCTCAAAAGCACAAAAAACCAGCTTGTATTTTAACATCAAGAGGGCGTTCCCGCATCTGGAAACCGGCCCACTACTCCGTCCCCAGTTCTGCCGGCGGCGAAGCTCAACCTGCTTCAGATCCCCGTGGGACATTTCCTCCAGGGCGGCGTCTATTCGCCGGAGCAGCAGGCCTTTATGTTCCGACAGCTTTCCCTTGAGACCGGTCCTTATTCTACATAGAACACACGGCCCGGCTTCCTTGGCGCAGGCTGAGGAAGCTCGCCGTCCCTGTAGCCCACGGCGCAGTGGCCGATCCCTTCCCACTCGCCCTCAACACCCCAACTGGCCAGCAGTTTTTTGTACTCCTCCGTCTCAAACTCCTCCCGGGCGCGGTGTATCCAGATGCTGCCCAGGCCCAGTGAGTGCGCGGCCAACATCATGTTCCCCATGACGAGGCTGCCGTCGTACACGCGGTTGGCCCAGTTCTTATCCGCCAGGACGATCAGGATGGCAGGAGCCCCGTAGAAGGGATCGAAGCCCTTGTCCCAGCCGCCGATCCTGCAGTTATCAACGGAGATTTTGTCCCGCAGCTCCTTGTTGGTCACGGCGACGACGATCGCGGACTGCTGCCCCCTGGCGCTGGCGGCGTAGAGGCCAGCCTCGATGATCTGGTCCAGGTCCTCCTTCTTCGGCATCTCCGGCTTGAACCTGCGGATGCTTCGGCGCTCCTCCATCGCTTTGATGACTGCGTTCATTGTCATGTCCTCCTCTAAATTAAATATGGAAATTACCTGGAGTTATTTTATCATGGCCCCCCTACGCTGAACCGCCAGCCCGAAAATAGGTCTTAAGACCTATTTATTTTTCATAGGTTTGTTGTATCATAAAGTTGAACTGCGGGAAATACGCAGTTTGTACCGTCAACCGGCGCAGAGTTGAGAATTCGCAAGTGGGGAATTCGAGGGAATCCTGAAGGCAAAGAAGGGAGGGTAAACCCCCAAAGGGCCATAAGGGACGGACAAAGCGCAGGGACAGTCGGGGCCAGGAGAGCCAAAGGCAAAGGGACGAGGAGAAAGGAAACGAGGAAAACTTTCATCCGACCCCCGAGTCCCAAAACCTCCAAAACCTCGAACACGACGGGCAGGTTATTTGACAATCTAATAAGGGGGTTACACAGAAATGAAGAAGTTTGTAACAGCAGTTGCAGTTGTTGCGCTGGTTGCTTTCGCGGCTCCTGTGTTCGCAGCCACCAATCCGTTCATGGATGTTCCCATGAATCACTGGGCCTATGACGCCATTGGTCAGCTTGCCGCTCACGGCATCCTTTCCGGTTATCCTGATGGTCTTTACAAGGGCAAGCAGCCCACCACGCGTTATGAGATGGCTTCCGCTCTCGCCCGCGCGCTCGCAGTGGTCGATATGACCAAGGCCAGCAAGCAGGATGTTGAGATGCTCCAGAAGCTCGTTGTTGAGTTCCACGATGAGCTCGAGGCGCTCGGCGTTCGCGTCGACGACATTGAGGGCAAGGTCAATCTGCTTGACAGCAGGCTCGGCGGCTGGAAACTCAGCGGCGCTCTTCGTCTGGACATCGGGAATGAGAGTGCTCATGAGGCTCCAGTTAGCGATGGTTATGTGAATATGACCCGTGCACGTATCCACTTTGACCGCTGGTTTGGCGATCCTGAGAATCCGATGCACTTCCGCGCTAGG
>JAEEGY010000272.1 GCA_016280565.1 Fretibacterium sp. | reverse complement strand
GATATATTCCTCCCGGCTCATCTGTCATTCCCCCATTTTTTCTGAACTTCCCGGTCCTTTGTCTCGACGCCCTGGGCCATGAAGCGGGCCTCGTCCTCAAGTTTCGCGGCCAGCCCATCGTCCGCCACGGCCAGGATACGCGCCGCCAGCCACGCCGCGTTGGCCGCCCCGTCAATGGCCACCGTCGCCACGGGCACGCCGGAAGGCATCTGCACGGTGGCCAACAGCGCGTCCAGCCCGCCGAGGTCCGGTGACTTCACGGGCACGCCGATGACGGGCAACCGGGTCTGAGCGGCGATAAAGCCCGCCAGGTGCGCCGCCTTGCCTGCGATGGCGATCACCGCGCCAAAGCCCTCGTCCCGCGCCGCGCGCGCAAACGACCCCACGGCCTCCGGCGTGCGGTGGGCCGACATCACGCGGACGGTGAAGGGAATATTTAACTTTTGCAGCACCGCGGTGGCCTTCTCTGCAACGGGAAGGTCGCTGTCGCTTCCCATGATGATGGCGATTTTTTTCATGTTCGTCTCCTCAGAAGTCAGGTGATTACTCATCACATATCTGCCCCGAAAGCGTCTTAACGCCTTGAACGCTTTCTCCGCCCTCATCCGGCGGAGGGGTCCTTTGTTACAAGTATAACAAAAGAACGAAGGGGGCGGGGCGTATCTCCTCCCCTTTTTACCACCGCGGTATCCCTCCTGCCAAATCTGAGTTATACTGATTTACATTGAGTTACAGGGGGTGCGGGGGAAGTTCCCCCGCGTTAGATCAGGACTGGAGGGGACACGCATGGAGATCAAAGCGCCCAGGGGAGTGCGGGACATCCTCCCCGACGAATCGTGGAAGTGGGCTTATGTTATGAATGTCGCGGCCAAAACCATGGCCGATTATGGCTTTTCCGAGGTCCATCTGCCGCTGTTTGAGCACACGGAGCTCTTCTCCCGCGGGGTGGGCGAGACGACGGACATCGTGGAGAAGGAAATGTACACCTTCACCGACCGTGGGGACCGCAGCATCACCCTGAGGCCGGAGGCCACGGCGGGCATGACCCGCGCGGCGCTGGAACATGGGATGTGCGCTCAGGGCAGCGCGGCAAAGCTGTGGTGCTGGGGGCCCATGTTCCGCTACGAGCGGCCCCAGAAGGGACGCTACCGTCAGTTCTATCAAATCGACGCGGAGTTTCTCGGCACGGCGGGCCCCATGGCCGACGTGGAGATCATTGACCTGTCGGCGGAGCTCTTCCGGCGGCTGGGTCTCCGTAACCTTGAGGCGGTCATCAACTCCGTGGGGTGCCCGAAGTGTCGCCCCGTCTACCGCGAGGCGCTGTTGAAGCACTTTGAGGGGCACAAGGAGGAGCTGTGCGAGGACTGCCTGAGCCGCATGGAGCGGAACCCGCTGCGCATCCTGGACTGCAAGAAGCCCGGCTGCGGGGCCGTGGCCGACGCCGCCCCGGCCATCTATGAGTTCCTCTGCGACGAGTGCCGCGAGCATTACGAGGAGGTCAAGGCGGGGCTTGAGCGCCTGGGCATTCCTTACCGGCAGGACAAACGCCTGGTGCGCGGGCTGGACTACTACACCAAGACAGCTTTTGAGATCCTCTCCGGCGATCTTGGGGCCCAGAACGCCGTGTGCGGCGGCGGACGCTATGACAACCTGTCCGAGTCCATCGGAGGGCCGCACCTTCCCAGCGTGGGCTTTGCCTGTGGGATGGACCGGGTGGTGCTGGTGATGGAGGAGCAGGGATGCAGTTTTGGCAGAGCCCCTCACGCGGCTGTCTACGTTGCGGCGCTGGACGCCTCTGCCCGGGGTGCGGCCCAAAAATTGACCCACGATCTCCGGCAGGCCGGGTTGGCCGCGGAGCAGGACGTCGCCGGGCGCAGCTTCAAAGCGCAGATGAAGGCCGCCGGCGCATCCGGAGCGGAGTGGACCTGCATCCTCGGGCCGGAAGAACTGGAGAAGGGCGTCGCCGCCGTGAAGAACATGGGCGACGGCACTCAGGAGAACGTGCCACTCGCCGAAGTCCCGGCCTACATCGCTGGAAGGATAAAGTAACGGGGGAAAATTCTGCCGGGAGCGCGTTCTGCTCCCGGCAGTTTGTATTGCTATACTTCCTTAGTGGAGGATGGGGGCCATGGTCCCCTGCATGATGGGCGGAACGAGGCAGACAAGGCCGATCATCCCTGGCTCCAGGCCCTGCTCGGACAGCACAGCGCGTTCATTGATCTGCTGCTGCTGGAGGTTCTGGGCGTAGAGCTCCTGGTCAATGGCCCGCTGGCTCTGGCGCTCTGCGTAGATTTCCGCCTCCAGCGCGAGGCGCTCTCTGATCTTCTTGCTCCGGGCCTTCCAATAGTTCTCCCTGTCCCGGCTCTTGTCACGTCTCCTCTCCTCCTGGCAGGAGGCCGCGCCCCATATCCTGTTGCGGAGCTCCTCAAAGGAGTTGTTCTCCCTGTCCTCCACCGCGCGGAGGGCTCTTCTCTGAAGGGCCCCCACGAGGGCACTCGACGCACGATACTTAACGGTAAACGGAACAGCGCTTGTCATGATAGGGCTCCTTCCCCGGCATGGCCGTTGATTAACACAAACATCTGTTTCTGGGGGTGCGGGGGGTCCCTCCCCCGCGTTAAATGTTGCTCCTTCCCCGACATATCCGCAGTCTTTTGAACTCTGGAACGCGTTCCTTTCTTGTACTTTTATTATCGAGTTCTCCCGGCGAGACCTTGAGGGGCGTTCCACAGGGCGGGTTCAATGTTATCATTATAGGGGACGTGAAGACATCTTTTATGGGAGGCAAGTGGGATGGAGGAACGCCGGGACGAGCCATTCATGAACGAGGCGGAGATGAGGGTTGTCACCCTGTCGGGACTCTTTGAGGGCATGGAGGTTGAGGAGGCGGAGGACCTGCTGCTGCGCCTGCGCCCGCAGAGGGCGTCCTTTGACAAG
>JAEEGY010000271.1 GCA_016280565.1 Fretibacterium sp. | reverse complement strand
CTGCAGGTGATCTCGGCCTACCTGAACACCATCTCCTGGATCAACAACTATTACCGGCAGGCCCTGTACGGCTTTTTGCTTCTTGGGTTCATGACTTACAAATTCTTCCGCCTGAGGCGGAAGCGTTAGAATACCCTTCATCAGGAAGAGCGCCCTCAAAACGCGTGGTTTGTGAGGGCGCTCTTTCTTTGCCTTCTCCATGGAGCGGAGCCCGTTCCAGTCCATTGGCATGCTGACGGAGTTCGTGGCGGAACTGGTGAAGTAGCGTAGACGACATTCCTGTTTTGTTGTCGTTTTAAGTCAAAAACTTGCGTTTTGAGTTGTGACTTGATAAAAAGTTGGCAACAGAGGTAAATTTGTTGGCAATAAAAGTGGTTTTGTTGTCAAATAGGAGGTTGTCAACATGCAGGAAGAGGCGTTGAAGGATTAAGTATCGGCAATCCACCGGCAAAAGACAGAGCGGCAGAACATGGAGCTGAAGGCGGCGCACGAGGGTTTCCCTAAAAGAATCTATGATAAAACTGGTGCAGCCGTTAATCGATGAGGGTCGGCTGACAAGGACAATTCCTGAAAAACCCAGGAGCGAGCACCAGCGTTTTGTGGCCGTTTGAAAATCCGAAATGCGGAGGTGGAAGTATGGCCACTTTATCACGCGTGACAGTTCCGTTGCGTGGTAAAATGTAAAATAACGCAAAGCGCTGCGATTTTTTAGCGATAAGGTTGCAGACGGGTTGCCTGAGATAAAATTGTGAACTTGTACGGAGGGGATTTCCTTGCTGAAATGTGGAATCGTTGGCCTGCCGCTGTCGGGCAAGTCCACGGTGTTCAATGTCATCACCCGGGCGGGGGCGGAGGTCAAGCCCTACGCCGGCGGCAAGACCGAGCCGAACCGGGCGCTGGTGGGCGTGCCGGATAAACGCTTTGACAAACTGGTTGAGATCTTCGCCCCCCGGAGCGAGAAGCCCGCGGAGGTGGAGTTTGTGGACCTTGCGGGGCTCTCCCGCGACGCCAGCAAGGGCGCGGGGCTGGGCAATTCCTTCCTGTCCTTCGTGTCGGAGTCGGACGCGCTGCTGCACGTGGTGCGGGCCTTCAGCAACGCCTCGGTGCCCCACCCGGAGGAGAGCATCGACCCGCTGCGGGACTGGAAGATCGTCGAGACAGAGCTGATCTACCGGGACCTGGGCGTCATCGGCAACCGCCTGGCCCGCCTGGAGGAGAAGGCCGCGAAGAAGAAAACGACTCCGGCAGAGAATGCTGAGGCTGACCTTCTGCACGCGCTTCAGGACCACCTGATGGACGAGCGCCCCCTGCGCGAGTATCCCCTGACGGAGGAGCAGAAGCGGCTCCTCTCCGGTTTCGCCTTCCTGACCCTGAAGCCGGAGCTGGTGGTCCTGAATCTGGACGAGACCCAGACGGGTGAGGTGGCCATTGCCGCGCCGCTGGAGGCGGCCATGAAGGAGAAGGGGCTGAAGGTCGTCCATGTCTTTGGCTCCATTGAGATGGAATTGGCGCAGCTGGACCCGGCGGAGCAGGAGGAGTTCATGAAGGATCTCTCCATCACGGAGCCGGGCCGCGACCGTCTGATCCATGAGGCGTACAGCCTGCTGGGGCTCATCGTGTTCTTCACCAGCGGGGCCGACGAGGTGAGGGCCTGGACGCTCCACGACGGCGAGACGGCCGTGGACGCGGCGGGGACCATCCACTCGGACCTGGCGCGGGGCTTCATTCGGGCTCAGGTGGTGGCCTATGACGACTTCATCGCCAACGGCGCCTCTCTGCCCGCCTGCCGGGACAAGGGCGTGCTGCGCCTGGAGGGCAAGGAGTACATTGTGCGCGACGGCGACATGATCGAGATACGCTTCAACGTTTAAGGTTCATCGAACGATTTTCTGGACGCCACGCTTTTTGAGCCAGTCCTCCACGCGGTCGGGGATGTCCCCCTGGATGAGCAGGGCCCCATCCCCGACGCGGGCTCCCGTGCCCAGGGCCTTGCGAACCTCCCGGGCCAGCTCCTCAAGCTGAGCGGCCTCCGGCGGAGGGGACACCAGCACCCGCACGACCCATTTCCCGCCGCCCGAGCGTGCCCGCTGCAGCACCGCCTCTTTGATCTCAGGCCCGGTTGTCTTTTCCATGAAGGT
>JAEEGY010000270.1 GCA_016280565.1 Fretibacterium sp. | reverse complement strand
CCGGCGGGGTTTTCCCGCGTGGGGCAGAAGGGGCACGGACTCCAGACAATCCCGGATATGCCGGGCATAGAGCTCCTGGGGGTCCCGCGTGCCGGTCAGCCGGGCCGTGACACAGGCCGAAAGCTGTTTCGCAAAGCTCATCAGCCGCTCCCGATGGGCGGCCTCCAGCTCCTCCGCGCCGGGGCCCTGCCGGGGCGCTTGTCCATTAAAGCTTATCATCCCTGCCCCCTGCCGCTCGTCTCGATCTCGCCCAGCTTCTCCTCAAAGCCGTAGATGGTCGGGTCGATCTCGTCCACCGTGCGGTTCAGCTCATCCATCGCCCGGAGCCGCTTCCCCCTGGGAAGCTGGTTGGCGAAGCGCTTGACCTTCAGGAGCGACTGGAGGTAGTTCCGCTCGTAGGGCATGACCATCTGCGCCGCCATGAGGGCGCTGGGCTCCGGCTCCTCAAGGAACAGCAGCGCCATCTCCAGGTTCTCGTCGACCTCCATCTCGTCGTACCAGATATCCGCCAGGATGGAGCGGAATCGCGTCCGGTCGGAGCCGCGCACCAGCCGGGCCGCCACCCGCTCGATCTTCCTCATCCCCCCCTCAAGGGACCTGAGGACGGAGCGGACGCTCACCGCCGGCAGAGAATACTCCGCGATATACTCGGCCTCCACCTCCAGCAGCACCTGTTTCCGCAGCAGGCGGCCATAGGACGGGCGGAGCGTCACCACCGCGGGCTCGGAGGGCGCGTTCACCAGGTCCTGAAAGACCTTGCCCGTGTCCACGCCCCTCCGCTCGTAGGGGGAGCGGTGGAGCCAGGTCACGTAGCCGGGGTCAAAGAGCCCCTTGCGCCCCGCGCGGCCCGACATCTGGAGAAACTCGTTCTTCGTGATGGGCTCGTCGTGGTGGTACTGCACAAGCTGGGCAAACACCACGGTCTGAGCCGGGAGGTTCACGCCCAGGGCCAGGGCGTTGGTCCCGCAGACCACGTCCAGCAGACGCTCCCGGAAGGCGGACTCCACCAGCAGCTTCTCCTTGGGGAACATCCCCCCGTGATAGGTGCCCACGCCGTGCAGGAGGGACGGCATGATCCTGGGGACCTCCAGGATGGCCGCCAGCTCCTCGATGCGCTGACGAGAGGCGGCGGATATCTCCGGCCGGGTGCTGGAGATGTCCTGCGCCAGGGAGGCCGCGCCCTTTTGCGAGAAGAGGAAGACCAGCGCGTCGTGGATATTGCCCCGTTTCGCCGGGCGCTTGGGGGTGTAGATAAGCTCCGTGACCCGCTTGCGGCTCTCGTGGATGACGAACTCCCGCCGGCAGATCTCCGAGAGGTATTTGCCGACGCTCTTCACCCCGCCCAGCGTGGCGGACATCACCAAAATGGGTGTGTCGGGATGCGTGGCCCGGATGCCGTCGATGTACGTCCGGGCGCGGTCCGGGTCGCTGAAGATGTAGTGGAACTCGTCGATGATGAGGCGCTGGCCGGGGAGGGGGGCGTACTTCATCGTGTAGATCTCCTGGGTGCAGCAGATCACCTGCGCGCCCTCGTTGCGCTTGAAGTCCCCCGTCTCGATGCCCACGTCCAGGCCCATGCGGCGGAGGTCCATGTAACGCTCGTTGCTCAGCGCCTTGATAGGGGCGGTAAAGATGATCCGGCCGGAATCGGGCCGCCGGACGTTCCCTTCCTCGTCCAAAAGGCCGGCCCAAAGGTAGGCGCACAGGGTCTTGCCGGACCCCGTGGGCGCGGAGAGGACGGCGCTCTGACCCGCGATATGGCTGTAGGCGTTTCTCTGCCAATCGTAAAACTCGAATTTTTCCAATGACGGCAGCTCCTATATGGATTAAAGCTCAGGGGGAACGGACCCCCTGAAACCCCCGATGTAATGACGATATAAGCGAGCAGCTCATAAGCCGGGTTCTGTCTACTTTAACGTAGTGGCGGCCATTTATCTGGACGTCTCCTTGCGGAGCGCCTCAAGTGAAGCTCAGGGGGATGCTTTGCCCCCCCCCTGACCCCCCCCAATAGCGGCCGTACCCGGAGGACGGCGGGCCGCCGTATCCCTCCCTATTCGGCCTTGCTCCGGATGGGGATTGCCAGGCGTGCAGCTCGCGCTGCACCCGGTGGGCTCTTGCCCCGCCCTTTCACCCTTACCCTCTGCCCGGTGGACAGGGGCGGTATCCTTTCTGTGGCGCTATCCCTCGGCTCGCGCCGGCCGGACGTTATCCGGCATCCTGCCCTGTGGAGCCCGGACTTTCCTCTGCGTACGCAGCGGCCGCCTGAGCTGCTCGCCATCATTTTATCATGAACAGGAAGCCCTCTCAAACAAAAAGACATTTGACGCTTGTATAACCATAAAAGGAAGGGTAAAATTTGAAGGTGTGTCCAAGTCCATCTGGATAGCGCGTCACCATGCGCGCAGTGCACAATACAAACATCATAAAGGAGAGTAGCAGAGCATGCAGTTTGTCTGGGCAATTCTTATCTTCGTAGCCGGCGCCGGGCTGGGCTACCTGTTACTTCGGGCGTGGGACAACACGCGCCTCTCGGGGGTCAAAAATCAGACCATCGTTATGCTGCAGGAGGCCAATGATGCGGCCGAGCGTGTGAAACAGGACCGCCTTGCCGAGGCGAAGGACGAGATCTCCCGCATGAAGCAGGACGCGTCCCGGGAGATCAAGGAACGGCGGGCCGAGCTCCAGAGGTCCGAACGGAAGCTGGAGCAGCGGGAGGAGAACCTGGACCGGAAGCTCGACCGGGTTTCCCACAAGGAGGACGAGCTGAGGGCCAAACAGGAGAGCCTTGAGAAGCGGGGCGCGGAGCTGGAGGCCATTATCCAGCAGCAGACCGCCAAGCTGGAGGAGGGCGCGGGGATGTCCCGCGAGGAAGCGCAGGAGATCCTGCTCCGCAGGACGGAGGAGGACGCCCAATACCTCATCGGGATGCGGCTGAAGGAGCTTGAGGAGCGGGCACAGCGTGAGGCGGACCGCAAGGCGCGGGACCTTGTCGTTGCGGCCATGCAGCGCTGCGCCGTGGAGAGCGCGGGCGAGGCCACGGTCAGCGTCGTCTCCCTGCCCTCTGAGGAGATGAAGGGCCGCATCATCGGGCGCGAGGGACGCAACATCCGCGCCTTTGAGACCCTGACGGGCGTGGACCTCATCATCGACGACACGCCGGAGGCCGTGACCCTCAGCAGTTTTGACCCCGTGCGCCGGGAGATCGCCCGCCGGGCCATGGAGCGCCTGGTGGTGGATGGCCGCATCCACCCCGCGCGGATCGAGGAGCTCATCGAGAAAGCCTCCCATGACATTGAGGAGGAGATCATGAGCGAGGGCGAGTCCGCCGTGCTGGAGATGGGTATCAAGAACATCCACACGGAGCTGGTGCGGACCCTGGGGCAGTTGAAGTTCCGGTTCAGCTATGGCCAGAACGCTCTGTCCCACAGCCTTGAGGTGGCGCACATCGCCGGGGCCATCGCGGCGGAGCTGGACCTGGACGAGGAGCTGGCGAGGAGGGCCGGCCTGCTGCACGATCTGGGCAAGGCCATCGACCATCAGGTGGAGGGCCCCCACGCCGCCATCGGTGCGGACCTGGCGCGGCGCTTTGGAGAGCGGCCGGAGGTCGTCAGTGCCATCGCCTCCCATCACGACACGCTGGAGATCAGCTCCATCTACGAGGTCATCGTTGCCCTTGCGGACGCCATCAGCGCCTCCCGGCCCGGGGCCCGGCGCGAGAGCCTTGACGCCTACATCAAGCGACTGGAGAAGCTGGAGGAGCTGGCGCAGTCCTTCAACGGCGTGTCCAAGGCCTATGCCATTCAGGCAGGGCGCGAGGTCCGCGTGGTGCTCACCGCGCCCAAGACGGACGACGGTATGGTCCACAAGCTGGCCTACGACATTGCCCGCAAGATCGAGGCAGAGATGAAGTACCCCGGCCAGATCAAGGTCAATGTCTCCCGCGAGACGCGGGCGACCGAGTTCGCGAAGTAGGCCTGGCAAACATGCGCATCCTGTTCTCCGGGGACGTGGCCTGGAACATCGGGCGTTACGCCCTGGCCCAGGCCCTGCCGGTCCTGAAGAAGGAGTGGGGCGGGTTCGACTTCGTCGTCATCAACTGCGAGAACGCCGCGGCCGGCAAGGGCATGACGGAGAAGATCTTTAACGAGTTCCTGGACTGGGGGGTGGACGGCATGACCTCCGGCAACCACATCTGGGACAAAAATGCCTTCTACCCCGTCCTGGACGCGGAGACGCGGGTGCTCCGGCCGGCCAATTATCCCCCCTCGTGCCCGGGGAGAGGCTGGACTGTCCTTGAGCGCAGCGGAAAACGGTTAGGGCTCCTCAACCTGCAGGGGCAGGCCTTCATGCCGCCCATTGATTCCCCCTTCCTCTGCGCGGACGCAGCGCTGGAAAAACTGCGGGCAGAGGAAGGAGAGACCCTGCCGGTGCTGGTGGACTTCCACGCGGAGGCGACCTCCGAGAAGAAGGCTCTGGCCTGCTACCTGGACGGGCGCGTCACCGCCGTGCTGGGTACCCACACCCACGTGCAGACCGCCGATGAGCAGATCCTCCCCGGTGGAACAGCCTACCTCAGCGACGTGGGCATGACGGGCGGACAGGGCGGCGTCCTGGGCGTGAAGTTAGACTCCGTGCTGCCGCGCTTTTTGACCGGGCTGCCGGCGCGCTTTGAGATGTGCGAGGAGGCCCCGGCCTTCAACGGCGTGGTCATCGAGACGAACGACGCGACGGGAGGAGCGGAGAAGATCACCCGCGTTCAGCTTCCCGTCGCGCCGAGAGAAACAGAGGTTGGCCGCCGCTGATTTACCGCTGATTTAATTGAAGGGCCTTATGCACCAGAGGCCTGCCCAGCGACATACCCCGTGGTCCAGCAGACCTGGAGGTTGAAGCCACCGGACGGGCCGTTGAGGTCCAGCACCTCGCCGGCGAAGTAGAGATTGTCGCACAGTTTTGAACGCATCGTCCGGGGATCCACCTCCTTCAGACTGACGCCCCCCCGCGTGACAACGGCGTTGTTGAAACTCCAGAGGCCGTTGACCGTGAGGCGGATATCCTTCAGCAACCGCGCCAGAGCTTCGATCTCCTCGCTGGAGACGTAGGCCACGGGCTTGTCCGGCGGCACGTCGGAGAGCTCCAGGATCATGGGGATAAGGGGCCCCGGCACGAGCCTCCTCAGCGCCCCGTCAAACCGGCGGGACCCGGCGGTCTGGAAATCCTGTGCAATGCGGGTTTTCAATTTGTCATAGGGCAGGGCGGGCTTGAGGTCCAGGGAGAGCTGCACGCCCCTGTCCGGCTCATGTCCCTCCTTTGCCGCGTCCAGCCAGTCCGGGACGCGGGAGCTCATCTCCATCACGATGGGGCCGCTGACGCCAAAGTTGGTGAACTCCATCTCGCCGAAATGTTCCTCCGCCTTCTTGTCGTTCACCAGGACCTTCAGGTTCACATTCCTCAGGTTACAGCCATGAGCCAGCTTGACCCAGGTCTCCCTCGTCTTGATGGGCACGAGGGCGGGGTAGGTGGGAACAATGGTGTGTCCGGCGGCCTGGGCAAAGCGGTAGCCGTCCCCTGTCGAGCCCGTTTTGGGGTAGGATTTTCCCCCTGTGGCAATGATGTAGCGTTTTGCCTCCAGCTCCTCGATCCCTGTAATGAGCCGATCCACATGGGCGAGCGCGCCTTCCCCAAGAGGCTTTTTGACCTTCAGGGCCTTGACGTTTGCGTTGCGGAGGATGCGGACATTCCCCTTCTTGCAGAGCAGCAGCAGGACGTCTAAAATACGCTGTCCGCCGCTGTCCGCTCTTCCTGGAACGGGAAAGATGCGCTTGCCCCGCTCCATCACCGTCTCCACGCCGTTCTTGTGGAAGAAGTCCAGCGTCTGGGCCGGGCCAAAGCGGCTGAAGGCCGAGTAGAGGAATCGCCCGTTTTCCCCATAGCGATCAAGGAAGGCGTCGATGTTTTCCTCCCCATTGGTGAAGTTGCAGCGGCCCCGGCCGGACAGGAGCAGCTTCACGCCTAAAGAGGCGTTCTTCTCCAGCAGCAGCACGCGCTCTCCCGCAGACGACGCCTGGATCGCGGCCATCAGGCCCGCCGGCCCTCCGCCGATCACGATGGTATCAAAGCGTTCCATGACGGGTTCACTTCCTTCTCTGTCTGCCCGTTTGCTGACCTAACTGCTCGCGGAGGAGGGATCCCAGTGACATATCCGGTATTTCCTCCCGTTCCCGTCCGCCCCGGCGCGGCGGGCGTCTGTCCGTCCCTCTGCCAGAGGGGGAGGCGGCTGCCCCTTTCCCTTCCAAATCAGATTTCCTCATGGAGAGGGAGATGCGGCTGCGCTGCTCGTCAACTTCCAGCACGACGACTCGGACCTGCTGCCCTGGCTTCAGGTGCGCGTTGGGGTTCTCGACGAAGATGTCCGCGATGCGGCTGACGTGCACCAGACCGTCCTGATGGACGCCGACGTCCACAAAGGCCCCGAAGGCCGTGACGTTTGTCACCAGGCCGGGGAGGATCATGCCGGGCTGGAGGTCCGCCAGCGTGTGGACGTTGGGATCGAAGGCAAAGGCCTCAAACTCCGCCCTGGGGTCGCGGCCCGGACGCTCCAGCTCCGCCAGGATATCCTTCAGCGTGGGAAGGCCCGCCGTCTCCGACACGAAGTCCTCCGGTTTGATCTTGCTGCGGAGCTCCGGACTGGCGATGAGGTCCGCCACGGAACAGGAGAGGGCCTGGGCCATCCGGCTGACGGTGCCGTAGTTCTCCGGATGGACGGCGCTGGCGTCCAGCGGGTTTTCGCCCCCCTGGATGCGAAGGAAGCCGATAGACTGTTCCCACGTCTTGGGGCCGATGCGAGGGACCTTTTTCACCGCCTCGCGGCTGGCGAAGGGCCCATTGGCCTCGCGGTACTTCACGATCTGCGCCACGGCCGTCTTGTTCAGGCCGGAGACGTAAGACAGGATCTCCGGGCTGGCGGTGTTGACGTTCACCCCCACGGCGTTGACGCAGTGGACCACCACGTCGTCCAGGGACTGTTTCAGTTCTTTCTGATCCACGTCGTGCTGGTACTGCCCCACGCCGATGGACTTGGGGTCGATCTTCACCAGCTCGGCCATGGGGTCCATCAGGCGCCGGCCAATGGAAACGGCTCCGCGCACGGTGACGTCCTGGTCGGGGAATTCGCGCCGCGCGACCTCCGAGGCGGAGTAGATGGACGCGCCGCTTTCGTTGACGGAGGCGATGGTTACAGGAAGTTCCAGGCTGCGTACAAAGGCCTCCGTCTCCCGGCCCGCCGTCCCGTTCCCCACGGCGATGGCCTCTATGGAGTACTTGCTCACCAGCTCACGGATCGTCTGGGCCGCGGTCTCGCGCTGGTGTTCGGAGGCGTGAAGGTAGATGACGGTGTGGTACAGCAGTTTTCCCTGACGGTCCAGACAGACCACCTTGCAGCCGGTGCGAATGCCAGGGTCGATGCCCAGCGTTGCCTTCTGCCCCAGGGGCGCAGCCATCAGGACCTCCCGGACGTTCTCGGCAAAGATACGAATGGCCTCGGCGTCGGCGCGTTTTTTGAGAGCGGTCCGCAGCTCGGTCTCCATGGATTTTTTCAGCAGGCGGCGATAGCCGTCCTCAACGGCTTCGCCCACCAGGCGCGAGGCCGCCTCCGTGCCGCGGACGAAGCGGTGCTTGAGGAGCGACAGGGCTTCTTCCTCCGGCGGCTCGGCGCTGATGTTGAGAAATCCTTCCCGCTCGCCCCGAAGAATGGCCAGCACGCGATGGGAGGGCATGGCCGCCGCGGGCTCTTCCCACTCAAAGTAGTCCCGGTAGTTCTGTGCTTCCTGGTCCTCCTCCTTGCCCTTGGCGCATGTGCTGGTGAGTACGGCCTTTCGCGCAAAGAGCCGCCGGATCTCCTGACGGGCGTCGGTGTCCTCGCTGACCTGTTCGGCAATGATGTCCATCGCTCCGGCCAGGGCCTCGTCTGGGTTGGCGACTCCCTTTTCTTCGTTCACAAAGGCTTGCGCTGCGTCCTGGGGGACGGTGCCGGGTGCCTGTTCCAACAGGAGTTCCGCCAGGGGCTTCAGCCCCTTTTCTATGGCGATGGAGGCGCGGGTCCGCCGCTTGGGCCGGTAGGGAAGGTAGATATCCTCAAGGGCCGTCATTGTAGCCGCGCCCAGAACAGCGGCCTTCAGTTCGTCCGTCAGGAGCTCCCGCTCCGTCAGGGACTCCAGGATGGCCGTCCGGCGCTTGTCCAGCTCCACTAACTTTTCGTTGCGGTCGCGTATCGCGGTGATGACGGTCTCATCCAGCGAACCTGTGGCCTCCTTGCGGTAGCGTGCAATGAAGGGGACGGTACAGCCCTCCTCAAAGAGGGACAGAACGGCCCTGACCTGCTCCGGCGTCACCCCGCGCGGCGGGTCTCCTGCCGGCTTCAGCTCCTTTGCGATCATTTCCGGTATTTTTAACCCTATTGAACTGGCCGCCGCCGTCTCCATCCACAACCATCTCCCCGATAAAGATACTAAGATTATAGTATAAGGAAGAAGGAAGTTTAAGCAAAGACAGTCATATAGTCAATGCCCTTGAGAAATACTAAAGATGAGGCGGAAGTTTTTGTTCACTCCTCGTCTTCGTCCTCTTCCTCCTCGACGGTGACGCCGCCAAAAAGCTGATGAAGCAGGTCTATCTTCAGGTCCTCCCCGATGATCACCATCTCCCCGCTGTCCGCCGGGGCCGACGAGGTGATGTCGTAAGTGCCGTCAACGACGTTGAAGGACAGCCATTCGTCCCCGCAGACCTTCGGCGCGAAGCCCTTGGCCCGGACGACGCGGCCCAGTGCGCCGGAGAGCAGCAGCTCAAACTTTGCGATGAGCTCCACGGGCGAGGAGAAGGAGACGCCCCGCAGGGCGAGGTTCATCAGCGGCCTGACCGGTTCCGCGGCAGGGGCGTTTCCCACAGCCCCATTAGCGCCGGGGAGCCGTCGGGAGAGGAGCGCTTGCCATTCTTCCTTTTTCCACTGGCTGTAATGACAATGAGGGAACCGCGCGCCGGGGGCAAGGTCAAGCTCACGTTCCACCTCTGTGAACTCTTCTTCGGTCATGTTCTCCGACTTTGAGAGGACGACCGT
>JAEEGY010000033.1 GCA_016280565.1 Fretibacterium sp. | reverse complement strand
CACGGCCGCCGTCGTCATCACCAACCCCACGCGACTGCCCATCGCCCTGGTCTACGACCGTCCGCTTCTGGGCGCGCCGCAGGTCGTAGCGAAGGGCAGTGACTCTCTGGCAAAGCGTATCCGCGAGATCGCCCAGGCTAACGGTATTCCCATCATCGAGGACAAACCCCTGGCGTGGGCTCTCTATGAGGGCGTTGAGGTGGGGGAGGAGATCCCGGAGGAGCTTTATCGCGGCGTGGCGGAGATCCTGGCAATGGTCTACCGTCTCAAGGCGTCGTGAGGACATTGCGGGACATTTGGACGATCCCCGCATGATGTTGTATAATACCGCTGGTTTGCCTTTTAGTTTTTTCACCGCTGAACGTCTACCCTCAGGGCACAGGCATAAGGGGTTTCAGGGGTGCTTCGCCCCCCGAGTTTTAACGAGTTTTAATCTGGAGCGTTAAAGCCCTAAGAAAAGGAAGGAATCGTACATATGTTGAAGAATATCTTTTGTCGGAAAATGGTTTGGCTTTTGTTCCTCTGCCTTGCGGCACTGCCGGCTTTTGCCGCGGAGAAGACGTCCCCGGCCATGGAACGATGGGTCCGCCGGAGCAACGCAGTGGAGAAGGACGGCACTCAGGAAGTGAAACTCAAAGTGACCTATTATGCCAACGAGTACGTCGAGGCACTCGTGAACTCCGAGGCGGAGAAAAACCTCTGGACCCAGGACGAGATGGAGAACTATCGTTACACTCTGCTGAAAACCCTTAACCTTCAAGAATCTATCCCCTTCCATATTGACCTCTACGTTTCGGGGGTCCCCATGTACCCGGCCCCCTTTGACAAGCACATCTACCTCATGATTGGAAAAAAGAAATACACCCCCTCAGACTATGACAAACGCTTTAACTTCAAGATCAGCGGGGGGCGGGATGGAATGGTATACTTCCCGCGATATGACCCCAAGACGGGGGCGGAGCTGCCGCGGGGAGCCAAGGATATTCGGCTTTTCTTCGATGCTTCCATCACGTACGCCCAGGCGGGCAAGGGAGATTTTATGTGGATATGGGACATCACGAAGGACAAGCCAGCCTCGGCGGGGGACGGCAAGGCGGCGGCCCGTCTTGAGATCGACCGACTGCTTCGCCGCATGGAAAAGCTGGACAAAGAACGCCAGGACCTTCAGGGTAAGCTGGATGCGATCGATAAGGAACTCAGCGAGATCAATTCCCGAATGGATGAACTGCAATCCCGCTAAAACTTCGAGTTTATGAAGGAATAGGCGAAAAGATGCTCTGTGCTGCTGTATTGACCGGTGAAGGGACTTGCTTGGCATGGATGCCGCTATCCGCTCGGAGGCGAATGTAATCCCGTGAAGCTCAAATCCCTGTTCCCGTGGCTCCTGATGGCTTTTGCTCTGTCACTGACACTTTTGGTGTTCTGGATGGTGGTGGGGAAGAGCAGCCTTAAGCCAAGGATGGAACTGATGATCTCAAACGTTTCGGTCAGCGTGGATTTTGAGGACCATCCGTTCCTTGCCGGGATGGCCTCTCGCTTTGCCTATGGGACAAGGCAAGTATGTCTGCGTTTTGACTACAGCCGTCTGGAGGAGGACGCACCGGTTGTGATCCTCTGGGACAGGGAGGGCAAACGGATACAGGCTGAGTCCTACGAACTGACGGCTCCATCGGGGACAAAGATGTACTGCCTGCTCAAGGAGGACGGCTCTCCTCTGCCGCGGGGAGCCTATACGGTCACGATACAGTGCGGCCCGGAGTTTACGCCCACATTTCATTTTGAAATCTATTAAACTGCCCTTGTGGGGCATCTGAGGTGATTTTTGGATTATGAAGTACAGAGAACAGGATACGGAACGGTTATGGTGAGGGCACTTAAAGAAGAGACGGAGGCGACCCCGAAGAGAAGGGGGCGTCCTCCGCGCGTGAAGACGCAGGAGACGGAAGTTGAACTTAGGCTTCCCGGGATAGAAATGGAGCCGCCGGCTTCCAAGGGGAAGCTGTCCACAGAAGAGAAGGAGCCGGTAAAGCCCCGGCGCCGCGGCCGGCCTCCAAAGTCAGGCCAGGAAAAGGAGGAAGCGCCGCGGCGGGAGGCAGTGAAGGTTATTGATCCGGAGCCTTTGCCTGCGGAGGAACCAGAGGATATCCTGCCCGAGATGCCGGATGTTCAGGAGCCCGAAATGGAGGATGGGGCGATTCCCCTTTCCTCCGAGGAGCCAGAATCCCAGACATCGCGGGCTTATGGGGCATCCTCACGTGAGTCCTTTCAGCACCCGAAGCCCAAGCACACCTACGCCTACCTTGCTGCGCAGAACCTGGCGGACCTCCGCAGGATTGGAAAGGAGTTCAACGTCCCGGGGCTCACAGCGCTTCGCAAGGACGATTTGATCATCTCCATCCTGAGGGCTCAGGCAGAAAGCATGAACTACCGATTTGGCGGCGGGACGCTGGAGATCCTGCCGGAGGGTTTTGGCTTTCTGCGGCCCAAGGGGATGCTGCCGACGGACAATGATGTCTATCTCTCTGCGTCTCAGATACGGCGCTTTGGACTGCGCAACGGGGATGTGATTTGGGGTTTGATTCGTCCGCCGCGCGAACAGGAACATTACGAGGCGCTTCTGCGTGTGGAGACGGTCAACTTCTCCGACCCCGAGTCCTCCCGCCGCCGCCCCCTGTTTTCGCAGTTGACGCCCATCTTCCCCAACGTGCGCATCAACCTGGACTCCGGTCCCGGCGACTGGGCGACGCGGCTTGTGGATATGTTCGCGCCCATTGGCCTGGGGCAGAGGGCTCTGATCGTCTCGCCGCCCAAGGCCGGGAAGACGACCCTGCTCAAGAGGATCGCCAAGGCTATCACGCAAAACTCCCCGGACATCATCCTCATGGCCCTTCTGATTGATGAGCGGCCTGAAGAAGTGACGGATATCTCCCGCTCCATTGAGGGCGAGGTGATTGCCTCGACCTTCGACCGGCCAGCGGAGGAACATATCCGTGTGGCCAACCTGGCCCTTGAGAAGGCCAAGCGCCTGGTGGAGGCGAAGCGGGATGTCGTTATCCTGCTGGACTCGATCACGCGGCTGGCGCGGGCCTCGAATCTGACCGTTCCCCCCTCGGGGCGCACATTGTCGGGGGGCCTTGACTCGTCGGGGCTTTACTTCCCCAAGCGTTTCTTTGGGGCGGCGCGCAACTTCGAGGAGGGCGGAAGCCTGACCATCGTGGGGACGGCACTGACGGAGACGGGAAGCCGTATGGACGATGTGATCTATGAAGAGTTCAAAGGCACGGGCAACATGGAACTTCACCTGTCCCGCAAACTGTCGGAGCAAAGGATATTCCCTGCCATCGACATCACGAAGTCCGGTACGCGCCGGGAGGAGCTGTTGATCTCCGAGGAGGAGCTGACGCGGCTCTGGGTCCTCCGGAAGCGGATCGTCGGCGTGGACGAGGCGGGGGCCCTGAACCTGATCCTCGACAAGCTGAAACAAACTAAGGATAACCATGAATTTTTGATGTCGATCAAGCTGCCCTAACCTGTTTTGGGGAGGCAGCAGGAATGTGATATAATGTCTTCATTGAATAGAATGAAACCTTTGACGTCGTAGTCCTATCCTTAGCCCAATGCGGGACCGCGGCGGTGCGGGAGGGATTTTTTTGAGGACAGACCGAAGACCGGCCGGTCTGCTTTTTAAGGAGACCAGGCTAAAAGAACGGGAAAAAGAACCGTCTGCTGGTTTTTGCTGGGGCTTTTGTGTCGTTGTATGCCTGACGTTTGGGCTGGCATCTTTTTTGATGATTTCCGCATGGGGACGGTTTTCCGGTGTGGCGTGGGGCAGTGTGGGAAGTTCCAATGCTGTCGTCGCAGAGGAAGGATTTGTTACTATTGAGGTAACGGATGTCGAGAGGGAAGCGTTTCGCGCTCAGGCCGGCGAGGTGGAAAAAACCGCCGTTCCTCAGCAGAAGTTTGCGGCGCTGCCCGTGGCGGAGGTGGAGGACTTTGGCCCTCTGCCGAAGTCCCTCTCAGACTTTGAGAGCATCGTCCTCAACGTTCAGGATGACGGGACTCAGATGCCTGACAACAGCATGGAGGACCTCAGCGGTCTTCCCGAGGCCCAGAATCCTGAAGAGGACATCAAGCTGGAGAAGGAAGGCGCTGTGTGGAGGGAGCATGTCGTTAAGTCCGGGGAGACGTTGTCGGACATCGCTCTGTCCTATGGCGGGCTCACCGCACAGGACATCCTGCGCGCCAACGGCCTGAAGGACGCCAATCGCCTGGCGGAGAACCAGCTCCTCCTCATTCCGCGCGACCCGTCCAAGGTTGAGGATACCCTTGATGAAGTCCGCACGCGACAGATGCGCATCGCCGCCGTCAAGGAGAAGGTCGTTCCACTGAAGGTATCCTCCTACGTTGTGGCGCGGGGAGACAGCCTTTGGTCGATCTCGAACTCACAGAACATTGAACTGGACACGCTGGTGGGGAGCAACACCTTCAAGACCTCCGCGACGCTGCGGCCCGGCGCGGTTCTTCGCATCCCCAATCAGGACGGCATCTTCTACACCATGCGCAAGGGGGAGAAGGCCGAGGCCGTGTGCAAGCGCTACGGCGTGAGCGTTGAGAAACTCAAGCAGGTCAACGCCACGATTGACGTTGCCAAACTCAAGCCAGGGGACGAGATCTTCCTTCCGGGGGCTTATCCTCATGCGCTGGCGGATGAGAAGGAGGCGGAACAGCCTTCCGCTCCTAAGAATGCGAAGGCATCCAAGAAAGTTGATATTCCTGTGAAGAGCGCGAACCAGCCATACCGCTGGCCCGTGATGGGGCGCATCAACAGCCCCT
>JAEEGY010000269.1 GCA_016280565.1 Fretibacterium sp. | reverse complement strand
CGCTGGGCGCGAAGATGCTGGGCTCCAAGACCTTTGTCCACGTTTCCTTCCCGCGCCACATGAGCATGGAGGTTCTGGGCCGCCGCCGCGTCATCATGGAGGAGGCCTGCAAGGACCTGGGGATCAGGTTTGTGTTTGAGACGGCTCCGGACCCCACCGGCGATGTGGGCGTGGCCGGCGCGCAGCAGTACATCCTTGAGAGCACACCCACGTGGGTCGAGAAGTACGGCAAGGACGCGGCGTTCTTCGCCACGAATGACGCTCACGTCGAGCCCATGCTGAAGCGTATCGCCGAGGTGGGCGGTGTGTTCGTCGAGGCGTCCCTTCCCTCGCCGGTGATGGGCTATCCCGGCGCTCTGGGCATCGACCTTTCCAAGGAGAGCGGCAACTGGCCGGCCATCCTGAAGAAGGTGGAGGACGCGGTGGTGGCGAAGGGCGCGAAGGACCGCATGGGCACCTGGGCCTACTCCTACGGCTACACCAACAGCGCGGCCCTGGCGGAGTTCGGCAAGCGCGTCGTTGAGGGCAAGGCGAAGGTGGACAGCATGAAGGACCTTCTGGCCTGCTACAACGAGTTCACCCCCGGCGCGAAGTGGAACGCCAGCTACTACACCGACGCGGGCACGGGTGTCCGCAACAAGAAGATGGTCATGGTCTATCAGGACACCTACGTCTTTGGCAAGGGTTATCTGCACCTGACGGACGTGGAGGTCCCGGAGAAGTACTACGGCATCAAGTAGCGCTTCGTCGCTTCTTTCCTTTTTGGCCTGCCTTCCCGGTGGAAGGTGGGCCTTTTTTCTTGCCCCAAACTCAGCCAAATTCCCCCTTGAAATTTTTCGCCTTAGCGTTCAAAATATACACTCGTATTTAGGGCCTTGGGTATCCAGGTCGGAGATGAGGGGAGGGGAGATCATGCGGTTCAGAAAGGCGTTGGCGGTGTTGCTCTGTCTTGGCGTGTTGGGGTGTGCGGCGGCCTGGGCGGATCAGGGGTACTCGCAAAACATTGAGAAGGCTGTGAAGGGCTTCCTGCTGAAGTACATAGAGGGCGGAGCCAAAATGTTCACCTTCGACAAGAAAGACGGCCTCTTCCGTGCCACGCTGAACGGCGAGGGCGAAGTCCGGCTCTTGGGCTGCCTGATCGACATCAGGAGCGACAGCTTCATCTCCTATATCATCAGCCCTATTGGAGCGGACGCCGGGGACAGCGCAAAGATGGCCAATTTGGCAGAGTTCCTCTGCCGCGTCAATTATGGGTTGCTGAACGGCAACTTTGATCTGGACTTCAACGACGGGGAGATCCGCTACAAGAGCTTTGCCGATTGTCCCGGCGGAGCGGCCCCTGCGGAGGAAGTCATTGGAAACAGCATTTGGGTGGGGCTCAAGATGTTTGAGCGCTATTTGCCGGGGATAAGGGATGTGCTCAACGGCGCTGTCCCCAGGGAAGCGCTGGCGAAGTGCGAGAAGTGACGGGTAACACAAACATGGCACCACGCGCGGGGCAAATTTTGAATTGAAGTTCCGCGCGAGAAATAGAAGGAGGTTTTTTGTTATGAAGCGTGTTTTTGGTTTTGTTGCAGTTGCGGCAATGGTGATGGCGGCGTCGATGGCGTTTGCGGCAGTCCAGGATTTCGGCGACTACACCTTTGATATCCCGGATGGCTGGACGGGTTCCATGCAGAGCCCCGCGGAGAACGTGGAAGTCGTGAGCTTTGTTAAGAACGACAACACCGCTTCCGGTTCCGTGACGTTCAGTGCCACGGGCGGCGCTTCCCTTGATGCTCTGGCGGCCGAGTGGTCCAAGCAGCTTGGCGGCTCCGCGCCCGAGAAGGATGCTGACGGCGACTACAGCTTTAAGTTCACCGCACAGGGTGCCAGCGTTGAGAGCAATGCTCTGGTCAAGGGGCTGACCGATAGCATCTACATGGTTATCGTCATGACCACGGCCGATCCCGCTGCCGCCCAGGAGATGGCCGGCATCATGTCCAGCTTCCAGCTGAAGTAGCAGAACTGTTTTCATGAGTACAACCGGAGGGCATCTGCCCTCCGGTATTTTTCTATCTGGAGGTGCCGTTATGCGCCCTTGGAGATACCCACTTGCACTGTGGCTCCTGTGCGCCCTTTCGTTGCTGACAGGGCCGGTAGGGAACCTGCTCTGCGGGCAGGCGGAGGCAGGTGTCTTCTCGTCCCTCTCCACCACCGACAACAACACCGCCAACAACACTGCCGGAGGGGTTAGGAAGTTCGACTATTTCTCGGTAAAGATACCGGAGGGCTGGACGGCCCAACAGCAGGGGGCAACGGTGGTCATCAAGTCCACTGGCTCCGACGCGTCGCTGAGCATCGCGATCGCCTCGCGGGGCGCTGCGTCCTTTGAGGAGATCGTGAACCGTCTCTGCGAACAGATGAGGGGCAAGGATCTGACTCATGACGATAAGGACGGTAACTACACCTTTCAATACCGAAACACGGCGGGCATTGACTGCGTCGCCGTCCTCTTCAACGTGAAGAACGACGGCGGGGAGGACACGGGACTCTATGTGGTGGTTGCGCTCTCCGGCTACAACGAGGAGGAGGAGAAGATCATCGACGAGATCATAGATTCCCTGGAGTTTAACGATGATTAGTCGGACATTGGCGGCATTCCTCATCCTTATCTGCCTTTCCGGAGGCGCGGCGTGGGGCAGCATCAGCCGCAAAACGGTGGAGAAGGCCTGGGCGCGTGTCGCGAAGGCGGACGGGTTTGAGAAGGTGCCCATCCACTACGAGGAGAGCGACGTCCGCAACGCCTGGGTCGAGTTTAACAGCGAGGACGATTACACCGTCCATGTGTCAACGGGACTGATGGGCATCCTCACAAGCGAGGAGGAGATCGCCGGGATCCTGGGCCACGAGATCGGTCACGTCCGCCTCGGCCACTACAACCGGGACGTCCTCATCGACATTGGCCGCACTTTGATGGGAACGCACCAGGACCGGATGGATGACCTGGCCCGCGCGATGGGGACGCTGGACATGGACCTGATGGAGAACCAGTTCAGCCGCGAGCAGGAGACGGAGGCGGACGACTATGGCGTGGAGCTCCTGGTAAAGGCCGGGTACAGCCCATGGGGCCTGTATAATGCAATGAAGCGCTTTGACGAGGACGACGAGG
>JAEEGY010000268.1 GCA_016280565.1 Fretibacterium sp. | reverse complement strand
CCGTGGCGTCCACAGGAGGACAGTTCTGTCCCCCCATCATGGGCGCAGTGGGGTTCGTCATGGCTGAGTTTCTGAACATCAGCTACACGTGGGTGATGCTGGCGGCCATTGTCCCCGCATTTCTCTATTACCTGGGTCTGCTCTTCGCTGTGCACTTTGAAGCGAAGCGGCTGGGGCTCTCCGGCCTCTCGAAGGAGAACATTCCGAATGCCATGAAGGTCCTCCGGGAGCAGGGGCACCTGCTTATCCCGCTCGTGGTCCTCATTGCACTGATGTCCTTAGGCTACACGCCGCTCTACGCCGCCGTCATCGCCCTCTTCGCCACGGTGGGGGCAAGTTGGCTGCGCAGGGACACGCGCATGACCTGGGACAAGATCATCGCCGCAACGGCCGAGGGCGCGCGAGGGGCCGTCGCCGTGGGAGTGTGCTGCGTCATCATCGGCGTCATCATCGGCACGGTGACGCTCACGAGCCTGGGGCTGAACGTGGGTTACCTCATCCTCTCCGTCGTGCAGGGGGGCAGCATCTACCTTGCAGGGGTCCTGGTGATGATCCTGTCCACCATCCTCGGCATGGGGGTCCCCGGCGTGGCGGCCTACGTCATCGTTCAGGCGGTAGCTATTCCCGTCCTTATCCGCGTGGGGGTGCTGCCCATCGCCGCGCACATGTTCTGTCTCATCTACGCCTGCCTGTCCAACATCACGCCGCCCGTCGCCATGAGCAGCTACGTTGCCGCCGGCATCGCGGGCTCCAACCAGACATTAACGGGGCTGTTGTCCGTTCGGCTGGGGCTGGTCGGGTTCATCCTCCCGTTCTTCTTCCTCGGTAACCCCATCCTCCTGGTGGGCGCGGATCCCTCTGCCACGGTGGCGGCGAGCCTGTGGGCTGCCTTCACCGCTTCGGTGGGAACCATCGCGCTGGTGGGGGGATTGGAGGGCTGGCTTTTGTGCCGGTGTTCCTGGCCGGAGCGTCTCGTCCTCATCGCCGTGGCTCCGTTGATGCTCTATCCCGGCCTTGCGACGGACGCCGCCGGTTTTGCCGTGCTGGCCGCCGTGATCTTGTTTCAGCGTTTTGCACGCCCCAGCGGGGTGTGATCTTTCTGTAAAGGAGTTCTTATTTATGAAGAGTGTAAAGAGGTTTTTGTCCGTCCTTGCCGTTCTGGCGCTGTTTGCCGTGCCGGCGCTGGCCCATGAGCCGGTGGTGATCAACTTCCCCACGGCCTCCGCTTCCGGCGCGCTGTACGCCGTGGGAGCAGCCATCACGAACCTGTGGGACACGAAGATCGACTACGTGAAGGCGTCCAGCCAGGCTTCCGCGGGGGGCATCGCGAACCTGAACCTGGTCTCCGAGGGCGAGGCCCAGGTGTCCATTGCCATCTCCAGCAACTGCTACCAGTGCCTGAACGGGACTGACAGCTTTGAGGGCTTTGCCTACAAGGACCTGAAGGTCATCGCCGGGCTGTACTTCAACCCCAATCAGGTGGTGGTGACGGCGAAGTCCGGCATCAAGACGCTGGCGGACGTGAAGGGCCGCCGCTTCGCCGTGGCCTCCGCGGGGTCCAGCGTCTACGGCGAGTGCAACAACCACTTCACTGCTGCGGGGCTGAAGTTCCCGGAAGAAATCAACTGCGAGTACATCACCTTCACCGACGCCGCTGATATGCTCCAGAACGGGACCATCGACGGCGCGTGGATCATGTCCGGCGCGCCCGCCTCGGCTGTGACCCAGGCCACCACTGCGGGCTGCCGCCTGGTGGACATCGACGCCGCCATCCTCTCCGCGCTCCAGGCGAAGTTCCCATGGTATGCCTCCTTCACCATCCCCGCCGGGACCTATCCCAACCAGGATAAGGACGTTCACACCACCGCCATTAAGATGATGATGTTCTGCCGCGGGGACCTGGACGAGGAGACGGTCTATGACCTGACGAAGACCCTGTGGGAGAATATCGGCGCGCTGGGCGAGGCCCAGGTGAACCTGAGGGGCCTCACCGCCGAGGCGGCCGTGAAGGACATCGCCGGCCTGCCCCTTCACGCCGGAGCACAGAAGTACTACGCCGAGGTGGGCGTTCTGCCCGCGAAGTAACCGGTAAACCAGAATAACGCAAAGGGGCCCTTCAGGGCCCCTTTTAGCAAACCGGCAGGCTGCTCCGCAGTATAGCGATTCCCCTTGGATTTCATCAGTTTAGCACCTCTACTCTATTCTCTCACTTCCCTCCCCTTTTTCTTGTAGACATTATCACTCCGGGTGGTCCACTATATGGGGACCACTATATTCCCCCGGCTGAGCGCCGGGGGAATGTTCTAAAGAGCCATATCACTGCAGTCTGTCTTTATTCAACCGTACCAGAAAGGGTTTCGTTGATAGCCAGCCTGATACAGCCCATGATCCCCTGATCGTCGTGCAGACTGGCGGGGACGATGTAAGAGTCCAGATCGTCCAGTTCCTTCGTCTTGAGGTAGCCGTTGATCAGCGCCCCGACCTTCTGACGGATCATGGGGAAGAGCTGCGCCTGGTGCATCACGCCGCCGCCCAGGATGATCCTCTGCGGGCTCAGAACCATGATGACCGCCAGCAGGGCCTGAGCAATATAGGCAGCCTCCAGCGTCCAGACCTCGGGGCGGTCCGCCAGTTCCCGCGCTGGTTTTCCCCAGCGCTCCTCGATCGCCGGACCGGACGCCATGCCCTCAAAGCAAGCCCCGTGGCTTGGACAGTGCCCCCGATAGGTATCCCCCGGTTCCAACGACATTTTGATGTGTCCCGCCTCCGGGTGCAGCATCCCGTGGAGGAGCTTTCCGTTCGTCATGACCCCCGCGCCAATGCCCGTCCCAATGGTGAAATAAACGGCGTCTGTAAGCCCTTTTGCGCAGCCCCACGTCACCTCGCCCAGCAGCGAGCCGTTCACGTCCGTGTCAAAGCCGATG
>JAEEGY010000267.1 GCA_016280565.1 Fretibacterium sp. | reverse complement strand
TCAATGAGTATCTTTACACGCCCTCGTCCGCGCTTCGAGTCCTGACCTTTCCGGAAATGAGCGAGGAATGGCTTGATTTTATTGTATCGTGCCGCAGCGGAACGCCGCATAACTATGATGTCGTTGAGGGGCCAATGGCAAACGACACCATCTTCAACTACATCCAGAGCTTTCTTGATGGGGAAATCACACGGGCTGCTCTTTGGGAGCTGGCGAAGTTCAAGAGGCCGACGCATCAGGTCAGCTTTCACACGGCGCGGGCTCTTGCCGCGTTGGAATTTCTGAAGGGATATGAGGCCGATGATGGCGTATGACAATAATTTATTCTTTACATGCAGCCTGATCGAGTTTATGGGGCGGCAGCGGAAACTCCGCAGGAACGCTGTTGTCACGGCTCTTGGGGGCAAAGCCCTGCAGCGTATTTATGATTATGCGGACGTTCTTCATTGCGAGCCAATAGCGAAGGTAGCCGACGAGACGATCGCTTCGAGTGGGATGGGCATTGGCGATTTTGATAACGTGACGGTCTGCCGCTATACTGCGCCAGGTTATTGGGACATTGGAAAAGTCTATTCGAGGCTTATTGATGACGTTGCTCCGAAAGGGGACCCGACTCTGCTCATCGAAACGCTGAAAGAGGTTTACGGCTCATGGATCAGCGACAGCATTTCCAACTACAACTCAGATTTTTTCTATCAGCCGCGAGATTACATCAGGGAATGCTACCGCGAAGGGAGAGTTTTATAAAAATCGCGGGTAAAAATATAAGACGCCTGAAGTAACTGCCTGGCGTGTTAAAACCGTAACAGATGGAGTTTTAATCGAGATGTGAGCATTTCGCCAATTGGTGCAAGACAGGGCTGCGGGAGTCCTCGCAAGTCAACAGAATTATCGACGCTATTGTAGGAACGATAGCCTTTAGTGGAGAGTATCGGGTGTTGTAGTTGAGCAGGGAGGGGCTGCCTCTCCCTGCTCGATTGTACAGCCGTTCACTCCACCGTGACGCTCTTGGCCAGGTTCCGCGGCTTGTCCACGTCCACGCCCCGCGCCACGGCCAGGTAGTACCCCAGAAGCTGAAGCGGGATCACCGCCAGGCTGGCAGCAAAGTGCGGGTCCGTCGGGGGGACGTAGAAAGTGAAGTCCGCATCCTCCTTCAGCAGGTCGTTGCCCCGGTGGGTCACCTGCATCAGCCAGGCGCCGCGGCTCTTGACCTCCAGCATGTTGCTGGCGGTCTTCTTATAGAGCGCCTCCTGGGTCAGGATGCCAACGACCAGCATCCCCTTCTCCACCAGGCTGATGGGGCCGTGCTTCATCTCACCGGCGGCGCAGGCCTCAGAATGAAGATAACTGATCTCCTTCATCTTCAGACTCCCCTCCATCGCGACGGCGTAGTCGATGTTTCGCCCAAGGAAGAAGGCATCGTTCGCCTGGGCAAACCGCTCCGCCACCTGCCGGATTCGCTCCTTCTCGTCCAGGATGTCGTCGATCTTCCTGGGAAGCGCCTGAAGTTCCGCCAACAACGCCGTCTCGTCCGTCAACAGCCCGCGGGCCTTGGCAAGCTGGATGGCCAGCAGATAGCACGCGGCAAGCTGGGCGCTGTACGCCTTGGTCGTCGCCACGGCGATCTCCGGCCCGGCGAGGGTGTAGAACACGTTGTCGGCCTCCCGCGCGATGGAGCTGCCCACCACGTTGACGATGGCCAGCGTCCGCAGGCCGTGTTCCTTTGCCAGCCTCATGGCCGCGAGGGTGTCTGCCGTCTCGCCGGACTGGCTGATGACGATGGCAAGCCCCCCCTCCCCTTTCAGCGGCAGGGTGCGGTAGCGGAACTCCGAGGCCAGCTCCATCCTCACCGGGACCTTTGCCAGGTCCTCAATGACATACTGCCCCACCATGCCGGCGTGGTAGGCGGAGCCGCAGGCGATGACGTATATCTGCTCCACTTTCCGAAGGTCCTCATCCGGAAGTTTGATCGCACTGAAGTCGATGGTCCCGTCCTCCCGGAGCACGGAGTGGATCGTGTCCCTCACGGCCTTGGCCTGTTCGTGGATCTCCTTCATCATAAAGTGGTCGAAGCCGCCCTTTTCCGCAGCCTGAGCGTCCCATGTGACCTCCGACAGCTCCTTGGTGATGGGGTTGCCGTCCTGGTCGAAAAAGCGGATCTCTCCCTTGCGGAGCCGCGCGATCTGCATGTTGTCCAGGTAGTACACCTGCCGCGTATCCTGAAGGATGGCCGAGACGTCGGAGGTCAGGAAGGACTCGTCCTTCCCCTGCCCGGCGATCAGTGGATTGTCCTTGCGGACGCCCCAGACCTCGTCGGGGTGGTCTTTAAACAGGATGACAAAGCAGTAAGACCCCCGGATGCGCCTCATGGCGCGGGTGAGCGCGGAGAGCGGGTTGCCGTTGTCCTCCTTATAGTATAGGTCAATGAGTTTGACGGCGGTCTCCGTGTCCGTCTGCGAGTAGAAGCTGTAGCCCTTGCCGGTCAGCTCCTCCTTGAGCTCGCGATAGTTCTCCACGATGCCGTTGTGGATGGCGATGACCGCCTTGTCGTCGCTCCAAAGGGGGTGAGCGTTGGTGTCCGAGGGCTCCCCGTGGGTCGCCCAGCGGGTGTGTCCGATGCCGCAGGTCCCCGCGAGCGTCTTTCCTCCGTCTATCCTCTCGGACAGCACGCTCAGGCGTCCCTTGGCCTTTTCAATGCGGACCTCTTCTCCGTCGGTGACGGCGAGGCCCGCGGAGTCGTAGCCCCGGTACTCCAGCTTGGCCAGCCCGTCCAGCAGTATCGGCGCGGCCT
>JAEEGY010000266.1 GCA_016280565.1 Fretibacterium sp. | reverse complement strand
CTTGGCACCGATGGCCTGGGGCTTCTCCTTCAGGGCTTTGCCGTTGGTGTTCTCGTTGTCATCGCTGGCAAAGAAGGTCTCAAAGTCCTCGCCGGCCTGGATCTTCTCCAGCATCTCCTTGGCCTTCGCCTCATCGGACAGCTGGATCACCCGGACGAAGATGAAATCCTCGGGGATGTAGAGGTAGGGGATGTTGGTGGCGCCGGCAGCCACATAGGACTCGGTCTGGGAATAGGCGCCGTCCGTATAGGCGTCCTGGTAATGCTCCTTGACGTACTCCGCGTAGATGTCCTTGAGCTCCGCATCGGTCACGTTCCGCTCGGCAGCGAAATGCTCCTGCAGCTTGGAAGCATACTTCTGTGCTAGGGCAGTATGCCGTTTGCGAGCGAGGAAGGTCTTCTGATTGATGCCCGTGCTGGAGTAGTAATTGGCCAGCATGGTGACCGCGTAGGTCTCCGGATTCTGGGAGCCAGAGGACTTGGCGCTCTGCAGGATCTGATCCTTCAGGTTGTCCAGCGCCTCCTGGGCCTCCTTGTCTACCTCCGCCTGCTCCTCCGCCGTCAGCGTGATGCCCAGGTCCTTGGCCATCTGAATACAGACCTCGCTGTTGATCAGACCGTTGAGGATGTCGTTCTTCAGTTTCTTCATGTCAGACTCAGAAGAGGTGTTATAGTAATTCCCGATGTTATAGTACAAATAGTACATGTTGTAGGTGTCGATATTGCTATAGTAATCGCTCAGGGACGAGGCGAATTCGTTCCTGGTGATCTTCGCCCCGTTCACCGTGGCAATGGCATTGCTGCGGGTGAAGTAGTTGTCTCCGAACGCATCCTTCCGAAGGAGCATGATGAGGCCGGCCACCAGGACGATGACGACCAGGGCCACTGCGGCGATGAGAATGATCTTCTTGGTTTGACGTTTCATGGTTAGTTCTCCTGCTTTTTTCTAAACAATCTTGTGAATTATAGTATAAAAGACCGCCCTTGTCAATTCAAAGGCGGCCCTTTCCCGCTTTTTTCACGATTTTATTGCAAACGCAGATAGGCGGCCATGCCCCCCGTGCGGCCCTCCCGCCGATAGGAATACAGGTTCATGGTCTCCTTGGTGCAGACCCCCATGAGGAAGATGTTCTCGACCGGCACTCCCTGCTCCATGAACTGACAGGCGGCCACTTGCCACAGGTCCACGGTGGGATTGCCCCGCTCGTTGACGCCCCTGAGGGGACAGACGGGAAAGGCTGCCTCGAAATCCTCGCACACGTCCTCCCCCACCTCAAAGCATTTGGGGCAGATGGAGGGGCCCACCCCGCAGAGCATGTCCCGAGGATCGGACCCGTACGCCCTTTTCATCTGGACGATCATGTTGCCGCCGATGCGGCCGAGGGCGCCGCGCCAGCCGGCGTGGCAGAGGCCGATGGCCCGCTTCACCGGGTCGAAGAAATAGAAGGCCATGCAGTCGGCGTGACCGGTGATCAGCGTGACGGCGGGGTCGTTGGTGATGAGCCCGTCGCAGGGGGGCAGGCTCTCCAGGGTGTAGCCCCGGCCCCGGTCCCTTGCATCCACCTGCAGGACCGTGATGCCATGCTCGTAGCTGTCCATGACCATGGACGATTCCGAGAACCCGGCGCCGCGGCTGAAGCGGCGGTAGTTCTCCATAACGTCGGTCCGCGCGTCGTTGGTGAAGCTCAGGTTCAGCCCCGTGAAGGGCGCCTTGCTGACGCCGCCGATCCGGGCGGAGAAGCCATGATCGATCTCGGGACGTGCGGAAAAAGCAGGCAGGGTATAGATGCCCACGCCCGCCTGCTCCCGATAGGCAAAGTCCGGCCGTATCGTCCCGTATGCTTCAACGAAGGATGCTCTGTCCATCACGCGCCTGCGTTCTCATCCAGGAGCCGCTGCAGCTCCTCCATGAAGGTCTGGGTGTCCTTGAACTCCTTGTACACGGAGGCGAAGCGCACGTAGGCCACCTCGTCCACACCCTTGAGCTGCTTCATGACCATCTCGCCCAGGGTCGCCGTGGAGACCTCGGAATCCAGGGAGTTGTTCACCTCCCGCACGATCCGCTCCACCATCTGGTTCTGCACGTCCGTGGAGATGGGCCGCTTCTCGCAGGCCTTGCGGATGCCGGTGGCGATCTTCTCCCGCTCGAACGGCTCCCGCCGCCCGTCCCGCTTGACCACCATGATGGGGTTCTCCTCGATCCTCTCGAAGGTGGTGAACCGGCGGCCGCACTGAATGCACTCCCGCCGACGGCGGATGGCCGTGCTGTCCTCATTGGGACGGCTGTCCACGACCTTGCTCTCCATGCTGCCGCAGTAACGACACTTCATTGGCTTGTCCTCCGATGGCACGATTTGTACCAATAAAGTATAGCATACTTTTCCCCCGCCCATCAGAGGGGATTCTGTAAACATGCTATTAACATTTCATACCGATACAGTGTTCGTTTGCGTCGGTCAGGCCGGATACTCCCGCAGATCCACCAGGATCACGTCCTCTCCGATCTTCTGGATGCGGCAAAAGGGGATGACGATGCCGTCCCGAGACCGTATGAGCCCCAGCATGCTCCTTTCTCCGGGCACGACGATGGACAGGATCGTCCCCGTGCATAGATCTAGCTCCAGGTCTGTCACGCAGCCCAGCCGCCCACCGTCACAGATGTTGATGACTTCCTTGCACTTGAGATCGGAAAATGTCGTCCTCAGCTCCATGGGCGCCTCCTTTCCTTCCCATCCTATGCCAGCAGAATAGATGTCAGAACTTGACGAACGAGCCGGAAACAGGTAAAATAGGCGTGCTGTGTAAAACCAAACTGGAAGGAGGTCGGCTCGTCATGAGAAAAGTGCTGCTGTCGCTGCTGTTGATCTTGCTGCTCTTGGGCTGTCAGGGCACGTCCCAGGCTGAGGCCCTGGCGCCGACCGCGGCGGCCACCGAAGCACCGACCCCCGTGCCAACGGCGACTCCGTTGCCCCCTACTTCTGCACAGACCATCATCGTTTCTGCGGCGCCTGTGACGGCCACCCCCACCATATCACCCGATGCTACCCTCGTGGCGACACCTTCTCCGACGCCGACGCCCTCTCCCACGCCGGAGCCCACGCCCTTCACCATGGTGTGGATGTCCGATACGCAGCACATGAGTCGCAACAATCCGGACGTATTCAACACCATGCGGGATTGGATCTTGAACAACCGGGAGAAGGAAAATATCCAGTTCGTGGTCCATACAGGGGACGTGGTGGACGGCATTGGAACTGTCATGTTCGAGAACGCCAACAACGCCCTGGTCCCCATATTTGAAGCGCTCCCGGGCATGATCGTCAGCGGGAACCACGATGTGACCAAATCCGGCAAGACCTGGCACTTCACCCGGCAGCCATATGCCAAGCTGGTCCACAAGGAGGGACAGACCCTGTCGGAAAATGAAGGTGCCAACGTCTACGCCTCCTACGTGACCTTCCGTGCCTGCGACACAGATTTTCTTGTGTTCGGCATTGGCTTCGACGTGATCTGCTTCGATTGGGTGAACGAGGTCATCGCCAAGTACCCGAACCACGTGGTGATCGTCGTGGTCCACAAAGGGTTGCAGCCAGATGGCGACTTCACTAAAGAAACCCTATCTCTGTTCAGAAGAGTGATGCCCCTGTGGCCCAACTTCCGTCTGGTCCTGTGTGGACACGAGCGAGGGACGCTGATGCGCACCGATTGGTTCGATGACGACGGCGACGAAACCCCGGAACGCTCCGTGACCACCATGATGTTCAACTATCAGGACGATCGCAAGGAGGGGCTGGGCTTCATGCGCCTGCTCCGCTTCAATCCTGTAGACCACAGCATCGAGGTGCTGACCTACTCCCCCTGGTTCGATCAGTGGGGTTACCCGAAGGCCACGGACGAGGAGAACCACTTCATCCTGATCAACGCCTGGTAAACGTAACGCCTTTCCTGAACGGCTGTCGCTGACGCGGCGGCCGTTTTCATTTGCCCGTTCGATCCGACACGACCTCCACCGCCCTTCGCATAGTATAAGGTATCTTTCTGAAAGGGAGGTATGTTACCAAATGCAGCAAAACTTTCAAAACGGGGACGCCTGCTGCTTTACGGGCCGCGGGCCGGGCATGGACCCCACCACGGAGTGCAACGTGGTCATGGCCGGTGAGGTCTCCAGCGACGGCGGCTGCGGCTTCGCTTCAGGCGGCGGATGCGCCCTCGCCATGGTGTATTTTCCCAACCAGGCCTATCGGGCGGGCTAGGTAAACACAGCGTCGTCGGTCTTGTTCGGGTTCTGAATGTAGCGGATCAATTTATCGAGGCGCATGTTCTTGGAGAGGATCTTGGTTATAGCCATGTCTTCTCCCACTCACGCATGAGATTAAGCACCCGCTGATAGGTGCGCTTCGCTTCCCGTAGGTCGCTCTCCGAAGCTACGCCTGTGGCGTTCACCTTCCGAACCAGCTGATTGAAGTTGACGCCGATACGGTCCACCGCGTCCATCAGGGAGATGAAATCGGCATTAGGTCGCTCCTTGATGGGACGGCCCATGATCATCCTCCGTAATACGGTTGCACGGGACATGCCTGTCCGATCACATATCTTTTGAAGCTCCTGGTTTTCTTCTTCACTCAGCCACAATCCGTATTTGATATAACGATGCTTCTGCATATAACACCTCCTTCCCGCTTGCGGCATATGGGTTTTAGGGCAACAGCCCT
>JAEEGY010000265.1 GCA_016280565.1 Fretibacterium sp. | reverse complement strand
GGGCCAGGAGAACGCCAAGCGGGCTCTGGAAATCGCCGCCGCCGGCGGCCACAACGTGCTGATGGTGGGCCCATCGGGCTCCGGCAAGTCCATGCTGGCCAAGCGCCTGCCCTCCATCCTGCCGGATATGACCAGGACCGAGGCCCTGGAGGTCACACAGATCCACTCAATCATGGGTATGGTGGACCCGGAGAGTCCCCTGGTGACGGTGCGGCCCTTCCGCAGCCCCCACCATACCGTGACGCCTCCCGGCCTGGTTGGCGGCGGCTCCATCCCCCGGCCCGGCGAGATCTCCCTGGCTCACCGGGGCGTCCTCTTCCTGGACGAGCTGCCGGAGTTCCGCAAGGAGACCATGGAGGTCATGCGCCAGCCTTTGGAGGACGGCGCGGTCACCATCACCCGGGCCTCCGCCACGGAGACCTATCCCTGCCAGTTTATGCTGGTCTGCGCCATGAACCCCTGCCGCTGCGGCTGGTACGGGGACCCCTCTGGCCGCTGTACCTGTTCGGAGCGCTCGGTTCAGGACTACGTGGGCCGCATCTCCGGCCCCCTGCTGGACCGCATCGACATCATCATCGAGGTCCCTGCCGTCAGCTTTGAGGAGCTGCGGGAGCGGAAGGAGGGGGAGCCCTCCGCCGCCATCAAGGAGCGGGTCAACGCGGCCCGGGCCATCCAGCACCGGCGCTTTGCCGGAACAGGCACCAATTCCAACGCCCGCATGACGCCGGAGCAGCTCCACCGGATCTGCACCCTCAGCGACGACTGCGCCGCCCTCATGGAGGAGGCCTTCGAGGCCATGGGCCTCACCGCCCGGAGCTACGACAGAATCCTGAAGGTTGCCCGCACCATCGCCGACCTGGACGGCGCGGAGGAAATCGGCGTCGGCCACGTCGCCGAGGCGATCCAGTATCGGACGTATAAGATCGGCAGGCAGTAGGCACCAGGCATCAGGCATCAGGCACCGCCTGTTTTGTTTGTGTGGGAAGCACCTTGTTCCCCATTCGAGACGCGCTGCACTTTTGCGCCGTAGGGTTCGATTATGCCCGCGCAGCGGGACAATCGAACCGCTCCGCCGCCAGGCGGAGGACGATCCGCATCAACATGCCCCGTTGCATACACAACACGCAGACGCAGCCAAAACATCCCCTTTTTTCAGGGGAAGGGGACCGTCCAAGGCAACCGAGGTTGGCTATGAAAAAACGACAAATCCAGATTCAAACAGATGAGCAGGACCAAAGCCTCGATTTGATGATCGAGTATGACCATGAGGATACGGACATGGTCACAAGTATGACGCTCCGAACAACGTATCAGGGAAAAGAAATCGTCGCGATTGGAAGAGAATACCCCTTTGAGGACGCCTTTTCCGAGCTGCAGCGCAGGCTGCCGGACAACGTGCAGATTCGGTGCTGCGTTGCCTGCCGTCACGGGAATCTATGTCCTGCAGGCAACGCACCGGGCGAGGTATTCTGCACCAAAGACGTGATCATTCGAACGAAAATGGACGCGTTCCACTATACCACAGATGACGATAACGCGGAACAGCGTTTGCGGCATTACTGGGATGTCTGCGAGGACTTCTGCCCGCAGGATGAAGAGACCTTTACGTACAGCTCATATCTGTACTATCTGAACAACAAAACATGAACTGCTGTATCACAGCATCGGAGAGAATGCCAATGAACGAAATATTCTTATTGAAATTGGGCGAGATCGTGCTCAAGGGCGCGAACAAGAAGATGTTTGAGAACCGCCTGCGGACCAACGTGGCCCGCCGCATGCGCCCCTTCGGGGACTTCAAGGTCTCCATTCTGCAGTCCACCGTCTACGTAGAGCCGGAGAACGAGCTCTGCGACCTGGACGGAGCCTGGGAGGCCTGCCATACCATCTTCGGAGCCATCTCCCTCTGCCGCTGCCGTCCCTGCGAGAAGAACGAGGACGCCATCTTCGAGGCGATCTGCAACTACCTGGGCGACGACCTGGCCGCCGCCAAATCCTTCAAGGTGGAGTCCAAGCGCTCCGACAAGCGCTTCCCCCTGAATTCCATCCAGATATCCCAGGCCATCGGCGGACGGCTGGCGGAGGCCTATCCCGAGG
>JAEEGY010000264.1 GCA_016280565.1 Fretibacterium sp. | reverse complement strand
TCCCTCCTCCGTCAGACCAACAACAGAGCGAGGATGGCGGGCGGAGAGGATGGCGTTGCTGAACCCCTCCGGGTCCCTCCGGGGCTCTCCGTCATCCAGAAGCAGAGGACCCGCCTGAATGACGTGGGGCATTTCCCCCCAGAGTTCGCTGTCCACAGAGTCCGTGAGGCCCAACAGCATCTCATCCTCGTCGTTCCAGCCCAGACAGCTCCTCCCATTGTAAGGGGCGTTCAGAAGCTCTCCATTCACACGGAGTGCCCCGATGGGATAACCGCGGTTTTTCCCCGTCACGGCAAAGAAGCCGGCATTGAGGGCAGCATTCACGCCCTCCGTCTTGGCTATCTTCGAGAGGGGAGTCAACGCACGTGGCCCGTCCTTCGGAACGATGGGGGCAATATGCCAGTATGTGGGGTCGATCTTCAGCAGGGCCCAATAACGCGGCGCTATCTCCAGGTTGGCGTTGGAAAGAGAGGGCAGAATTCTGAACTTTAACCCTCGTTTTTTGATGAGCGCCGTCAACCGCTGCACCTCGCCGTAGTTGTCCAGGAGCGATGTCCGCAGGAACCATTCGTACAGAGGGTGGAGGGGGGACATATCAAAGCCGCGGGATTTGAAATATTTCCGCGCCACGTCCGCTGCGTCCTTGTCCTCGAATCCATCAGCGCAGACCCGCCATCGGGGGATGCCCGTCGGGACCCCATCGCGATGGATATAGAGCGTCATCCCTTCCAGCGGCGTGAATGTCACGTCCAGGGTCAGGCCCCGGCTGGCGCGCTCCACCTTCTGGAGGAAGGCAGCCGACTCCTTCTCCGTCAGACGCTGTCCTCCGCGGAAGTTCCCGCTTTCCGTCAAAAGCGCTGGTTCCATTCGTGCCGCAACGAAAAGGCAGCCCCGCTCAAAGTCCGTCAAATTGCCGGCGTCCCCGAATCCGGATCCCATGTTGGAGAAAATCCCCGCCTCAAAGGAGAGCCCCAGCGACTGCACGCCCCACCTCAGGGCCTCCCGGCGCGTTACCTGTGTGTTCAGATTTGTAACTGAGTCTGTGACCAGGCCTGTTCGCAGCACGAAGGCTGCAGCGGTTTCTCCTCTTGCCAGTTCCCCGCTCAGGCCGCGGGCCTGGAGCAGTTTTGAAAGAAATTCCCCGCGCGTCACCGCCCCGGCCGCAAGGGCCTGGACAAAAATCATTAAAAAGGCCGCTCCAAGGATGCGCAGCCGAATCTTTGCAAGAATTCTTTTCACGTTCTCATGACTCCTTCTGTCCAAACATGGACACTTTATTATAGGCTCCTCTTTACGCAGCGGGGTCGGCAGAAGAAAGGAATTCTGCCTGCAGGTATAATTGGAAGGGGAGGGGATGAAGATGAGTGAATCCGTCAGGCAGATGCTTCAGGCAGTGAGGGATGGGACGCTGTCCGTGGACGCCGCGCTCCTGAAACTGAGGGAGAAGCCCTTTGAAGACATAGGGTTTGCGAAGGTGGACCTTCATCGTCCGCTTCGTCAGGGGGCCGCGGAGGTCATTTATGGAGCCGGAAAGACACCGGAGCAGATTGCGGGCATCGTCGGAGTGATGCGGGAGCGGGGACAGGGCCCGATCCTCATCACGCGTCTGTCACCGGAGGCCGCCGTGGATGTGGAGCGGCTGTGCGCGCCGATAACGCTGGATTATCACAAGGAGGCACGGGTGGGCATCGTGGGGGCGATACCCGCGCCGGATGGGATCGGCCGTATCGTCGTCGCCACCGGCGGCACCAGCGATATCCCCGCGGCGGAGGAGGCGGCGCTGACCGCGGAGGTCCTGGGCAATCAGGTTTCACGGCTCTATGATGTGGGTGTCGCCGGGCTGCACCGGATGCTGGCCCACATGGACGATATCATGGACGCCAGCGTCATCATCGCCGTCGCGGGCATGGAAGGAGCCCTGGCCAGCGTGATCGGTGGCCTGGCCGGCTGTCCGGTCGTCGCTGTGCCGACAAGCGTGGGCTATGGTGCCTCCTTTGGTGGGATCTCCGCGCTTCTAGCGATGCTGAACTCCTGTGCCAGCGGCGTGACGGTGGTGAACATCGAC
>JAEEGY010000263.1 GCA_016280565.1 Fretibacterium sp. | reverse complement strand
GCAGAACGCATCGCGGCGCGAGCGAATGAACTAGGAGAAGGGGGAGAGTGCAGAACGAGCTGGAAGAGGTAACAAAAGGCGCTGGGGCTTGACCCTAACGATCGCGCACTGAAGAAGTACAGAGCCCTGGTCGAGGAGGTCAACGGCCTCGCCGGGGCAATGGAGGCCAAGGGGGACGAGGAACTGCGCGAGCTGGGCGCGGAGCTTCGTGAGAGGGCCCGGAGCGGGGAGGGGACCCGCGAGGAACTGGACGCCCTTCTGCCGGAGACCTTTGCCCTGGTTCGGGAGGTGTCCCGCCGGACGATCGGCCTGAGACATTACGACGTGCAGCTCATCGGCGGCATGGCCCTTCACGATGGCCGCATCGCGGAGATGAAGACCGGCGAGGGCAAGACACTCGTCGCGACCCTCGCTGTTGTGCTCAACGCGCTGAGGGGCGAGGGTGTCCACCTGGTGACGGTCAACGACTACCTGGCCCGGCGAGACGCGGCCTGGATGGCACCTATCTACAACTTCCTGGGACTCACCGTCGGGGTCATCTACCCCTACATGCCACCGGAGGAACGCTACGAGGCCTACCGGGCGGACATTACTTACGGCACGAACAGCGAGTTCGGCTTCGACTACCTCCGTGACAACATGGTCATGAGCGCGGAACAGATGGTCCAGCGGCCCCACGCCTACTGCATTGTGGACGAGGTGGACTCGATTTTGATTGATGAGGCCAGGACGCCGCTTATTATCTCTGGCCCCTCCGACGACAATGTGGAGCTCTATGTGAAGGCGGACGGCGTGGCCCGTCAGCTCAAAGAGGGCCCGGACTACGAGAAGGATGAGAAGGAGCGCAACATCGCCATCACGGAGGCGGGCATCCAGAAGGCTGAGGACATCCTGAAGATGCCCGGCCTGTTCTCGGATGCGGCACACTCCGAGCTGGCCCACCGCATCGTTCAGGCTTTGAAGGCCCACCGGCTGTTCCAGCGCGATGTGGATTACGTCGTGAAGGACGGGGAAATCATCATCGTCGACGAGTTTACCGGCCGTCTCATGGTGGGGCGGCGCTACTCCGACGGGCTGCATCAGGCCATTGAAGCCAAGGAGCGCGTCAAGGTGGGCCGCGAGAGCCAGACCCTGGCGACCATCACCCTGCAAAACTACTTCAGGATGTATAAAAAGCTGGCTGGCATGACCGGAACAGCCGCCACGGAGGCAGAGGAGTTCAAGGAGATCTACGGCCTTCAGGTCGTGACCATCCCCACACACAGGGACATGATCCGCGTGGACAACCCCGACGTAATTTATGGGACGATGGGGGAGAAGTTCAGCGCCGTGGCCGACGACGTGGAGGAGTGCCACAAGCGCGGGCAGCCCGTCCTGGTGGGCACCACGTCCATTGAGAACTCCGAGCGCGTCAGCAAGCTGTTGAAGGCCCGCAAGGTGCCTCATCAGGTGCTCAACGCCAAACACCACGAGAAGGAAGCGTACATCGTTGCCCAGGCGGGGCACGAGGGCGCGGTGACAGTGGCGACGAACATGGCGGGCCGCGGAACGGACATCATGCTGGGCGGCAACCCGGAGTTCCTGGCCAAGGAGAAACTGCTCTCCGCCCGGCCGGCTCTGGAATGGAAGGACAGCGGGCTGGACGAGGAGGAGGTCTACGGCTACTTTGTCCGCTACTCGAACCTCCAGGTCCCGGACCTGACCCGGAACTACCTGCACGACCTGCACATCAATGCAGTGGAGAACGGCGAGCTCTCCGAACGGCTCAATCGCTTTTTCACCCGGATCAAGGACGCCTATGAGGGCTATCTGAGCGAGTTTTCGGCAACCTGCCGCGAGGAGCACGACCGGGTGGCGGCGCTGGGCGGTTTGGCCATCGTGGGTACGGAACGGCACGAGTCCCGGCGCATCGATAATCAGCTCCGGGGACGTTCCGGACGTCAGGGAGACCCCGGCAGCAGCCGGTTCTACCTTTCCCTGGAGGATAATCTGCTCCGACTCTTTGGCTCGGAGCGAATACAGGGTCTGATGGGCAAGCTGGGGATGCGGGATGGCGAGGCCATCGAGTCCGGAATGCTGTCGAGGATCATTGAATCGTCCCAGCACAAGGTCGAGGAGATGCACTTCGACATCAGAAAGCAATTATTGGCCTACGACAACGTGATGAACCAGCAGCGCGAGGCCATCTATCACGAACGGCAGATGATTCTCACGGACGAGGATATGGTCACCTATGGCTGGGACATCGTCCACGGCGTTGTCACGGAGACGCTGGACCGTTACTTCCCTGAGGAAGGAGAACCCGACCCGGCGCGCGCGGCGGCGCGGCTCAACGCGCTCTTTGGCCCCGGCGCGGGGGACACGGCGGCACGGCTGGACAGCCGCGAGGGGATGGAGCTGGTGCGGGATGACATCGTGAACGAGGTCAAGGCCCGCTATGATGCCAAACTGGGGGTTTCAGGGGGGCGAAGCACCCCCCTGAGCTTAAATGTGTCGCAGGAGCTCACGCCGGAGGTCGCCGGGGGGATGGTGCGCTACGTTGTCCTGAACATCCTGGACAGCGCATGGCGCGACCACCTGCTGGCCATGGACGAGCTGCGGCGCGGCATTGGGCTTCGCGCCATCGGGCAGAAGGACCCGCTGATTGAATATCAGTTTGAGTCCTACAACCTCTTCCAGGAGATGATGGGACGGGTGCGGAGCTCCTTCGCTGAGCAGATATTCCGCGTCCGCGTGGTCTCCGAGGAGGCCCCAAGGCGGGAGAGGCATCTATCCGAAAGCAGGGACTTTGCTCTTCCCCCTCGCAGTGATGGTCGTGGGCCCCTTTCCAACGAGGCCGCTGCGCTCCCCAATGTGGGCGACGGCAAGCCACAACCCATCCGCAGGGGAACGAAGGTGGGGCGCAATGACCCGTGCCCCTGTGGGAGCGGGAAGAAGTACAAGCACTGCTGTGGGAAGGGGGCATAGAAAATAATGAAATTAAGAAATTTCCTGGCGTTCTGTCTCCTGTTGGCGTTGTTCCTGTGTTCGTCCGTCATGGCGGCGGAGAAAATTGAGTATAACCTGGACCGTATGCGCCAGATGGATCCCGACTTCTCGACTTACCCGGACGAGAAAGGAATCGTCTGGCTCAAGCAAGACTCCTTTGCCCGTCCGGAGGGCGTGGGAGTCGAGAGAACGCACCTGTGGGTCATTCTTGGACGCAGCGGCCTGAGCGAGAAGTGGCTGACGTGGAACATCCCAGACCCCGAAGGGGGGATCGCCGAAGTCGTCGAAGCCAGCGTCTACTCGCCTGAGACCGGAAAAATGCTTAAGACCGTGGCCCCCTCCTCCACAGGCAAGGGGCACACGGTGGCGTTCACGGGGCTGCCGGAGACCTTTATCCTTGTCCTCTCGTGGCGGGAAGTGTTTCCTGGACAGTTGAATTTAGAGGGGATCTGCTGGTTCCCGGCGGGAGAGCGGGAGGGGCTCCGCGTGTGGGAATCCATTGTCGAGGTCAAAACCTCCTCGCCGGGGGCTCTCGAGTATCGCGCCTTTCCCGTAGACATACAGCCGGAGGAGGCGTTGTTAGGCACCAGCGGAGAGACAGTCCTTACGTGGCGAAAGATCAACGTGGAGCCTCCCTTTCAAGGGCTGGTCCGTGAGTCCCGAAGCGGGGTGGCCTTTACCCAGTATTACGGGGAGACGGGGCTGAACCGCCTGATACGCAGCGCAGCCCCGGAGGATTCCCCAGCCCCTTCGATGAAGGCCAGGGACAACCGTTTGTCGGCCGTTATGGACCTAAACCTGAACGAGCAGGGGGTCTTGAGCGGCCCGGTGCGTGTGACGCTCCGGGGAGCCTGGGGGCCCTTCTTCCTCTCCGGCTCCGCTCCAACCAAGACAGAACTTGAGGGAGCCGTCCGGGCGCTCTTCCCCGGCCTGAAAAACTACGACGAAGTGAAACATCGAAGCATCAAAGGTATCCCAGAACTTTCCTTTGTATTAAAGGGGAAACCGGGGGTGGCGGGGTCCGGTCAGGGAATCCTGGCCCTTCCTCCGTCCTTTGACCCCACAGCTTTCCGTGCCCTTGAGGGACTTACCCCCCCCCTTGAGCTTCGCTTCCCCTTCGTTCTGGAGCAGACCCTGAATATCTCCCTGCCCAAGGGCACGTCGCGCGCGCTTGTCTCCGGAGAGGTAAAGCGTTCCCCGGACAAGATCAACTACAGTGAAAGCTATAAGACGAAAAAGGGGAAACTGACGGCGGAGGCACGTTTTGAGGCGGGGACAACGGATATAGCGATTGATAACGCGGGGCCGTTTCAGAGAAATATGGGGCTCTGGCGCAATTTTTCCTCAAAGCCCATTCCGGTCAGGTAAGGGCGTCAAGGTAACAGGAGTGTGAAGAGAAAAATGAATGAACAGATGGGAATGAACAAAGCCGCCCTTGCGTTGAGCGTGGCTCTGGAGGCCGCTGTTAAAAAGGCTGCCGCGGAGTGCGGAAAGGTTCTGCCCCAGGGGCTGTCCTTCGAGCTGGAGCGGCCCAAGCACGAGGGGCAGGGGGATCGGGCCAGCAGTGTTGCCATGCAACTGGCCAAGGCTTTTGCCATGCCTCCGCGGGAGATTGCGTCGAAAATTGCCGCGCATCTGAAGGAGGCGTGCGGCGGGTTGGTGGAGAAGGTGGAGGTTGCGGGGCCGGGGTTCATCAACCTGTTCCTTGCGCCGAAGTGGTTCGCCTCCGCCACCTCCGACGTGCTGGCGCAGGGAAATCACTACGGGGCTCTGGACCTTGGGCAGGGCCGGAAAGTGCAGGTCGAGTTCGTCAGCGCCAACCCCACCGGGCCTCTCCACATCGGGCACGGCCGCGGTGCGGCGGTTGGGGACGTCGTCGCGAGGATCCTTTCCTTCACGGGCTGGAACGTGGAGCGGGAGTATTACGTCAACGATGCGGGGCTCCAGATCGAGACCCTGGGGCGATCGACACAGGCCCGCTATTTCGAGATCTGCGGCAGGGGAGAGCTGGCCCCCTTCCCGGAGAACGGCTACAAGGGGGATTACCTCTTTGACCTGGCGCGCCGGATTCGGGACGAGGAAGGAGACCGTTTCCTCTCACAGCCCATTGAGGAAAGCTTGCCGTGGTTCAAGAAATACGCAGCCGGCGTCATTTTGAACGGCATCAAGGAAGACTTGGCGCGTTTCGGTGTCGTGTTCGACAACTGGTTCTCGGAGGCGACGCTCTACGAACACGACAAGGTGCGCGTCGCGATGGACGACATGAAGGCGCGGGGTTACGCTTTTGAGTCAGAGGGGGCGCTGTGGTTCCGGTCAACGGATTTTGGGGACGACAAGGACCGCGTGCTGATCCGCAACAACGGTGTCCCGACGTACTTTGCCTCCGACGTGGCCTACCACCACGACAAGTTCGTGGGCCGGGGCTTCAGCCGCGTGATCGACGTCTGGGGCGCGGACCACCATGGCTACATCCCGCGCATGAAGGCGGCCATCACGGCCATCGGGAAAAATCCCGATGATTTTGACGTTCTGCTGATCCAGCTGGTCAACCTGCTGAGGGACGGACAGCCCGTGGCCATGTCCACCCGCTCCGGGGAGTTCGTGGAGCTCTCCGCCGTTCTGGATGAGGTGGGGGTAGACGCGACGCGGTTCTTCTTCCTCACTCGGCGGAGCGACAGCCAGCTGGACTTCGACCTGGACCTTGCGAAGAAGCAGAGCAGCGATAACCCCGTCTACTACGTCCAGTACGCTCATGCCCGCATATCCAGCATTCTTCGGGAGTGGGAGGGGCGGGGAGGGGACGCCGCGAAACTCCGCAACGGGGACATCCCGGAGACGCTCTTTGAAGATAAGGACGCGCGGGCTTTGATCGATGCCCTGGCGGAATTTCCGCGGGAGGTGGAGGCCGCATCGCAGGATCTGGCTCCTCAGATCTTGACCGGTTACGCGCTGTCGCTGGCGGGAATTTTCCATTCCTTCTACAACACAAACCGCATCCTCG